>DASYXO010000113.1:0-15374 GCA_035934825.1 Casimicrobiaceae bacterium | reverse complement strand
CGGCAGCCGAGGGTCCGGCGACGCTGCGGCGCTATGTCCAGCGGACAGAGGCGATCTACCACTTCAGCTACTGGGATTTCGCCAAGCTCCTCCCGAGGGAGTGATCGCGCCTGCCACGGACGGCACGGAGCGCACGCCGGTTCGCGGGTTTCACCCCTGCGAGGACCCCCGCCTCGTCGGCGTGCCGCCGTGGCGGGGTGCCAGTGCGCCCGCAGCGACGCTGCCACCGCGAACCGTTGCTGGGCCCGCCCTGCGCGCTGCTGGTGGCGGGACATTCGCGATAGTCAACGCCGAGGAGACGATGATGCATGCACGTTTTCGATTCGCCGCACTTGCCGGGTCCACGCTGGCGCTGTGTGCGGCGTGCGCCACGCCCGCCGAACACAGTTCCGAGTATCGGGAATCCAAGGTCTACCAGACGGGGAGCAACATCCCCGTGCGGGATCGGAGCGGCACGATGAACGTCAAGATCGTCGATCCCGAATCGCTGCACCAGGAACTGAGTGGCGCGTCACGCCCATCGCCGGTCGGCGGCGCGGGCAGGTGACGCGGCATCGGCCAGCCTCCGGCGCCGCGTCCGGCTAGATGACCGACGCGGCGCCGCCATCCATGGGAACGATCGCGCCCGTGACATAGCTCGCCTGCGCCGAGGCAAGGAACAGCGCGACCTGCGCAACCTCCTCCGGCGTGCCGAGCCGGCGCAGCGGAATGCGCGCTTCCTGCCGCGCGAGGATCTCCTCCGGGCCCAGTCCGCTCATCCGCGCCTCGGCCTGGAGGCCCTCCTGGACCCGCCCGGTCATCGTGCCGCCGGGATTGATCGCGTTGACGCGCACGCCTTTCGGCCCGTAGGCGGCCGCAAGGCCGGTCGTGGCGAGCATCAGTGCGGCGTTGGCAGCGCCGCCGGGAACGTGCACCGGCTGGCCGACCTTGCCTCCCATGCCGATGATGTTGACGATCGCCCCGCGCCCGCGCGCGCCCATCCGCTTCACGATCGCATCCAGCGGATGGATGTAGCTGAAGAACTTGGCGTCCATCGCGTCGTGCCACGCCTGGGCGTCGAGCTCGCCCGGCGGATAGCGCTTCGCGGCGCCCGCCGAGTTGACCAGCACCTCGATCGGACCCAACGTCGACTCGACGGCCTCGACCATGCCGAGCGCCTGCGCGGCATCACGAAGATCTGCGACGAACACGGCCGGACGATGCGCACCGTCACCGAGGCTGGCCACGGCGGCGTCGAGGTTCGCGCGGCTGCGCGAGATCAGCGCGACACGGGCGCCCTCCCGGACGAACGCCTGCGCGCAGGCAAAGCCGATGCCCCGGCTCGCGCCGGTGACGACGACGACTTGGTCGCGCAGTCCGGAATCCATTGTTCTTCCTCCGGATCAGGGTTTGGCGAAGCGCTTTTCGACGCTCCCCATCACTTCCGGCCACGCGCTCGCCAAATATGCTTTCGCTTTGGCCCAGTGCTCGCCCTGCCCGGCTCCGGCACGACTTTCGCAGCCCTCGGAGCGAAGACGCTTTCGATGCCCTCCGGGGTCGTCCATGCCATCCATACCTCCGCGACCGGCGCGTCGATCCCCTTGGCGGCGACGATGTCGGGCGCGAGCGTCTGGGCGGGCACGTCGCGCATGAACGTTGCAAGGGCGGCGATCAGTACCAGCCGGAGTGCAGGCATCATCGGTGCAATCCCTCCCAGTGAACGGCGATCACAGCCAGCTCGCGAGCGCGCGCCACGCGGCGAGCTTGTCCGCCAGGGGCAACGTGTACGCCGGACTCGTTGACGGCAGGACGAGCGTCGCGTAGCCCGCCTCGCGCCACGCCGCGCTCGCTCGGCCCGCTGTCTTTCCGTTGAAGCACACCGCCTTCAACCCTCGGGCGACGCGTCGCACCCGCGCGATCTCACCGCTCTCGGCATGGCGGATCGCCGCGTCGAGGCTTCCGGCGCGCTCGCAGGCGACGATCGTATCCCAGATCCCCACCATGTGAGCACGCACGCGGGCGAGCCGCTGGTCATAGGGAAGCTCCGCGAGCGCCTCGCCGAGGACGGCACCCAGGATCGGCCAGAAATGATTGCGGGGGTGCGCGTAGTACTGCCTCGCCGCGAGCGAAGCCTCGCTCGGGAAGCTGCCGAGAATCAGCACCCTCGCATCGGACCCGAGCACCGGCGGCAGGCCGCGGCGGCGCCGTCCGCGAAGCGCAGCGCATCGGCTCACCACGCACGCGGCCAGCGACCGGCACGCAGCGCATAGTCCACCGCGATCCCCGCGAAGATCGCGAGGCCCAGCCAGTGGTTGCCAAGGAACGCGCGAAAGCAGGCATCACGCTCGCGCCGCCGGATGACCCACAAGTGGTGGGCCGCGATCGCCAGCGCGATCGCGAGCCCGGCGGCGTATGGCCATCCGAGCGCATGGACGCGCCCGATCCACGCCATCGCAGCGAGATACACGGCGTAGCAGAGCGCGACAGCCGCGATGTCGTAGTGGCCGAAGGTGAGCGCGGAGGTCCGGATGCCGATCTTCGCATCGTCGTCGCGGTCGACCATCGCGTACTCGGTGTCGTAGGCGACGACCCAGATCAGGTTGATCGCGAGCAGGAGCCACGCGATCGGCACAATTCGGTCCTGGGCGGCGGCATAGGCCATCGGGATGCCGAACGAGAAGGCAATGCCGAGAACCGCCTGCGGAATCGCGAAGAAGCGCTTGAAGAACGGATAGGCGACCGCGATCCCCAGCGCCGGGAACGACCACAGGACTGTCGTCCGGTTCGTGAACAGCACGAAGGTGAAGGCAACGGCGGCGAGCACCGCCCCGACGACCAGCGCCTCCCAGGGCGCGATGATGCCGGCCGCGAGCGGCCGGTGCGCGGTGCGCTTCACGTAAGCGTCGAAATCACGGTCCGCCCAGTCGTTGAATGCGCAGCCGGCAGAACGCATCACCCATGTGCCCATTACGAAGATGACGACCAGCGAAAGCGAAGGTTGGCCGCGCGTGGCGAGCCACAGCGCGGACAACGTGGGCCACAGCAGAAGCAGCGTGCCGATCGGCTTGTCGAGGCGCAGCAACCGCTCGTAGGCGTCGAGGCGCTCGACGAACGAAAGCCGTGGCCGCAGCGAGGGAATCTGCGCGCTCATGGCTGCACGATCACGCCGGCACCGTCATATCGGCAGCGTGAGCTGCTTGCGCAAGGTCCGCGGCGCGGCTTCGGCGAGCATCCCCGCGAGCGTCGGGTGTCGCAGGACGAGCCGCAGCTCGCGCTTCATCCGCCGGTTCGACAGGCGCCGCGACTCGCTCATGTAGGACAGCAGCATCGGCGCGATCTGCCGCTCGGCATCCTCCCAGCTTACGCGCGGGGGTCGCGGCAACTGGTAGGCATCGGCAATCGCATCGAACCATGCACCCATCTTCATCTCGCTGTCGTCGCTCACGTTGTAGGCGCGATTCGGCCGCGCGAGATAGAGCGCCGCAACCACGGCCCGCGCGAGATCGTCGGCGTGGATGTGATTGGTGTAGACGTCATCGTCGGCGTTGAGCGCCGGCGTGCCCTGGCGCAGCCTGTCGAGGGGGAGGCGGGTCGGCGCATAGATGCCTGGCGCGCGCAGGATCGCGAGCCCGACGCCGTGGCGCGCCGCCCATCTGCGCAGATGCGCTTCCGCGGCGACGCGGCGCCGGGCGCGGGGCGTCTGTGCCCGCAGCGGACGCGTCTCGACGACGTGGGCGCCCGCGCAGTCGCCATAGACGCCCGATGTCGAGATGTAGACGAGCCGCTGCGGTATAATGCGCGCCCTCGCGAGAGCGGCGAGAAGCCGCACGGTGCGCGGGTCGTCCCTGCCGTCGGAAGGCGGTGGCGCAAAATGCAGGACGGCCCAAGGCGCGGTGCGGATGCGCTCGAGGGAGCGCGGCCGGTCGAGATCGGCGACGACGGGAACGATGCCGTGGGCGCGCATCCTGCGCAGGTCGTCGCGATTGCGGGTGATGCCGACGAGGCGCGCACGGTGGCGCAACAGCTCGGCGACGCGCAATGCGACATCGCCGCAACCCACGAGCAGGATTCTCTGCGCCATGATGTCGAAATGGCGTTGCCGCCGACCGATCGATGACGGGGGCCTGCGCCGTGCGCGGCCATTGCGCACGCTCGCCTATCCGACCTTGCACCGGACCCCTTGATGACGCTGCAGATTAGCATACGGCCCAGCGGCCACGCGTTTGCCTGCGATGCAGATGAAACGGTGCTGCAGGCCGCGATGCGCGCCGACCTGATGATCCCCTACGGCTGCCGCAATGGCGCCTGCGGAACCTGCAAGGGCACGATCCTGGACGGCGAAGTCGACTACGGTCCCCACCAGGCTTCGACGCTTACCGACGACGAAAAACGCCGCGGGCTCGCGCTCTTCTGCTGCGCGCGGCCGAGGACCGACCTGGTCATCGAGGTGCGCGAGGTACGGCGCGCGGGCGACATCCAGATCAAGCGGCTTCCCTGCCGGATCGAGTCGATCGACAAGGTCGCCCCCGATGTAGCGATCGTCCGCCTCAAGCTCCCCACGTCGGAGCGTCTCCAGTATCTCGCCGGTCAGTACGTCGATTTCCTGCTCAAGGACGGCCATCGCCGCAGCTTCTCGCTGGCGACGCCGCCGCACGCTGACGAGCTGCTCGAGCTGCACATCCGCCACACGCCCGGGGGCTTCTTCACCGATCCGCTGTTCACGACCTACAAGGGCCGCGAGATCCTGCGCTTCGAAGGCCCGCTCGGCGCGTTCTACCTGCGCGAGAACAGCGACAAGCCGGTGATCTTCGTCGCCGGGGGCACCGGTTTCGCGCCGATCAAGGCGACCATCGAACACATGCTCCATCACCGGATCCCGCGCGAGGTCGTATTGTATTGGGGGGCGCGCGCCAAGCGCGATCTCTACCTCGCCGACCTGCCGGGGAAATGGCAGACGGAAAATTCCAACTTCACGTTCATCCCCGTGCTGTCGGATCCCGCACCCGACGACGCGTGGCCCGGCCGCACCGGGCTCGTGCATCAGGCGGTGATGGACGATTTCAAGGACCTGTCCGGCTACCAGGTGTATGCCTGCGGGGCGCCCCCGATGATCGACGCGGCGCGGCGCGACTTCACGGCGCTGCGCAAGCTGCCACCGGCGGAATTCTTCGCCGACAGCTTCACCTACGCCGCCGAGTCCGAAACCTGAAAAATGGGGTCAGGGCGGGACGGACTCGAGCGCTGCCAGCGCAAGCCTCAGCGCAGCCGCGAGGTGGGCGTCGGCTTCGTCGTGCCGCCCGAGCTTCGCCAGCATCTCGCCCAGCGCGACATGTGCGCGCCAATGGTTGTCCAGTGCAAGGCTCGCTTCTAGGTAGGTCTGTGCCTTCCCCCAGAGCTGCTGGCGCTCGCACAGTCGTCCGATGACGAACAGCAGCGTCGCATCCTGGTTGTAGCTGGTGAGCCAGCGCTCGGCAGTCTCGAGCTGACGCGTCGGATCGGGCGCGCGGCATTGCGCGTACAGCAGCAACAGGCTGGAGTCCCACTGGCGCTCCAGACTTCTGACCAGGATCTCCGCCGCCTCGCGATCGCCGTTGACCGCGAGAAAGCTGCGTGCCGCAGCTTTCGCGACCTTCGGTTGCAGCCGATCGCCCTCCGCGACACGCGCCCAGTACGCGCGCAATCCCGCAGCATCGTGGGTGAAGCCTTTGAGTGCCTCGGCGTGGGCGCCTGCGCGCAATACGTCACCCTGTGCTGCATCATAGACCTTGCGCTTGACGAGCTGGTCGACGAGCGGCGGAATCTCGGCCGGCCGACCCGCGGCCGTGAGTGCCCGCAACTCGAGGCGTTGCGCCGCCGTGTGCAGCCCCGCTTCGCTCTTGAGCTCGGCGAGGCGCGCCAGGGCATCCGCGGGCTGCCCGCGCTCGAGGGCAATTTCGGCTTCGAGCATCAGGCGCGGGACCGCGAGCTTGGTTGCCTGCGCATCGGGACGCTCGAGCATCGCGGCCGCAGCCGCATAATCGCGCGTCTCCAGCGCGGCGCGCGCGCCAACCAGCGCCGGGACCGGCGACGAGTTCGGAATCGCGAGCGCTTCCTGCGCATACTGGCGCGCCTTGCCGTGCCGACCCTCGATCAGGGCGACGACAGCTGCGTCCTGCTTGCCGCGGAACCGCTCGGTCTGGCGTCGCCTGCGCGCGTCGCGGACGTCGCCGGGCAACTGCGACAGGTGCACCGCGGCCCGGATCAGGGCGTAGAGGGCGACGAAGGCCAGCACCGCCAGGATGATGAATGCATTCTGCGACAGCTCGACCCGGTACGGAGATGCGATGAACAGCACGTAGCCGTTGTTGAGGCGGAACAACATGGCGAGCGCGACTGCCGCGGCAGCGAGCAACAGGAAACCGAGCAACGCGCGCACGTCGTCGTTACCTGGCGCGCACCGGCGGGCGAGCCGGCGCGTGCTCCCGGACCCGGTCGGCGGCAGCCTTGAGCGCGCGCACGGCCTCGAGACTGCGCGCCAGATCGGGCATCGCGCCGGGCATTGCGACCGCCGCCTGCTGGGTCAGCGTGGCAATCGCGGACTGCACCGGCTTGGCGTTCGGGTCGAAGTATTGCCGCAGCCAGCCAATGCCCGCCTTGAGGTCGGCCTTGAAGTTGCGGTCGTCATGAGAGAGCAATGCGATCCGCGCCGAGAGCAGCCGCAACCTCAGGTTTTCGCGCAGGAAGAACGATTGCCCGGGCGTGATCAGCGCCGCGGCCGGATGGTCGGTGACTTCGATGCGAATGACATCCCTGACCTGTGCCCATACCTCCCGCACGAGGCGCCGCCACCCCGATTCCTCAGGGGACGGCGCCGGTGGTGGCGGCGGGGGGATGCGTTCGTCCCGGGCGAGCGGGAGTGCGTCGATGCTGCTGATCACCTGATCGATCCTGATCGAGATGCCCGCGACGTCGACATAAGGGACCGATTTCAGGCTCGCGATGTCATGTGCCAGGGCACGCCGCAACGGCCCCAACTGCGGGCGGTCGAGCCGGGCAAGCTTGCTGTCTGCGACCTGCAGCGCGGTCAGCGCGGCTTCGACATTGCCAGCGAGCGCAAGCTGCTGGCTGGCGAGCACGAGGATCTGCTCGATCTCGGTCATCGCGAGCTCGTCACGCGACGGCGCCAGATCCCGGTAGAGGGCATCGAGCGACGCCTGCTGCGCCCGGGATTCGTTCACCCGCGTTTCCAGGGATGCGATCTGGGCCTGGGCCTCGCGAAGCTGGTTGCCGATGTCGGCGTCGCGGACCTGCGCCCGGGCCGCCGCCGCGTCGGCGACGGCCAGGCGCTGCGCGGTTTCGCGCTGCAGCGCCTGGGCCGCCCTGCGCTGATCGAGCAGGGCGTATCCGCCCGCCGCGATTGCCAGGACGACGACTGCCCACAGCATGCGCAGGCCCAGCGAGGCACCCCTCCCGGGACCCGGATCGCGCGCCGCCGGCCCGGACGGCACCCCTGCCGCCGGCGCGCCCGCCGCGTTTCGATCCGATTCGGTGCCGGACGATGTCTGCATGGTCGATACTGGCGTCGATTCTAGCAGCCGCCGATGTGCGCTTCCTACGATGCGCTAATTGGCCGCAAACGCACGCTCGCATACAATCGCGTGCGACGGCACCCGCCGCGCCCCCTTGCGTGCCGCGACAAACCGATTCCCGTGAACGGTCTCTCGTTTATTGCGCTGATCGCAGTGGCCGCCGCCCTCGGCGTTGCGTATCGTATCGGCGTCCTGCGCGGCGAACGCGCGGCCCGCAGGGCCGCGCCGTGGCCCGTCGAGCGCGTTGCCGCGCCCGCACCTCTGGCGGCGGCGACCGGGCAAGCACCGACGCGGGAGCCACCCATGCAGGATGCGCTCCCGCCGGCGCGTTCGTCCGCACCCGATGCCGTCGGCGCATCGTCGCCGCCCGTCGCACCCGGATGCGTGCAGTGCGCCGAATTCGCCGAGGACCGTCACCGGCTGTTCGCGCGCCTCGCGGACGCGTACGCCGAAACGGCACGCTATCGGCAGATCGTCGTCGACATCGAGCGCGACGCGCCGCCGCCGCTGCTCGACGCCCCGGGCACGCCCGACGACCTGAAGCTGATCGTCGGCGTCGGGCCCGTGCTCGAGCGGATGCTCTACCAGCTCGGTGTCACGAACTACCGCCAGATCGCCCACTGGAGCGAGCGCGACATCGACGAGATCGACGCCAGGCTGGCCGAGTTCCCGGGCCGGATCCGACGCGACGCGTGGGTCACGCAGGCGCGCGCGCTGCACCGAAGCAAGTATGGGGAACGACCCTGAAGGCGCAGAAGCTCGCGCCGGTCGCTGCGCTGACGTTGCTATGGGGATGTAACTGGCCGATCCTCAAGATGGGCGTCGCCGAGCTGGCGCCGCTGACGTTTCGCGAGGTGACATTGCCATTCGCCGGCCTCGGACTGCTGCTCATCTCGCGTCTCACCCGGCAGCCGATCGGCATTTCACGCGGCCTCTGGCCGAAAGTCGCGCTGCTCACGCTATTCAACATCGTCGGCTGGAACGCGTTCATCCTGTTCGGCGTCCAGCGACTGCCGTCGGGCCGCAGCGCGATCCTCGCCTACACGATGCCGCTGTGGGCGACGCTGTTCGCCGCGCTGGTGCTTCGCGAACCACTGTCGCGGCGCAAGCTGCTTGGCCTCGCCTTCGGCATGGCCGGGATGGCGCTCCTGATCGGCGATCAGTTCGGCCTGATCCGCAGCGCGCCTTACGGCGCGGTGATGGTCCTGATCGCCGCCCTGTCCTGGGGTTTCGGCACCGTGCTGATGCGCAAGTGGCCGCTGCCGGTGCCGCAGACGACGCTGACCGGGTGGATGTTGCTCCTGGGATGCATTCCGCTCGCGCTCGTCGCGCCGGTGTTCGACCCGAATCCTGTCGCGGCCGAGTTCGCAGCGTTGTCGCCGCGCGGCTGGTTCGCGGTCGCATACAACATCGTGCTCGCCGGCGCGATCGCGAACTGGGCATGGTTCACGCTCGCGCGCACGCTGCCGGTCGCAATCTCGTCACTGTCGTCGCTGCCGATCCCCATCGTCGGCGTGTTCGCGGGCATGGTGCTCCTGGGCGAGCGTCCGGGCCCGAGTGAGTGGATCGCGCTTGCCCTCGTGGTCGCAGCGCTGTTCATCGTGCTGTTCGCGCCCGGTCGCAAAGCGGGCGCCGGCTCGCCGATCGCGCCTCCCGATTGAAGCGCCGCAGCGCGAATCAGGTGAGCTCGGGAACCAGCGTCAGGGTGCTGTGGCGGGTGAACCAGGCATCGAGGTTCGCCTTGCACAGATCGCCCATCGCCTTGCGCGTCTCGTAGGTCGCGCTGCCGACGTGGGGTAGCAGCACCGCATTGTCCCGCGCGAGGAGCCCGTCGGGAATGTTCGGCTCGTCGGCGAAGACGTCGAGCCCAGCGGCCTTGATCGTACCGTCGGCCAGCGCGCGCGTGAGCGCGGGCTCGTCGACGATCGAGCCCCGCGCGATGTTGATCAGCGTGCCCTTGGCGCCCAGCGCCTTCAGCACGCGGGCATCGACCAGATTGCGCGTCACCGGGCCCCCCGGGCAGGCGACGACGAGGAAATCGACCTCGTGCGCCAGCGCTTCCAGATCGGCGATGTAGCGCCAGCGAACGTCCTGTGGCTTGCGCCCGGTGTAAGCGACCTTCATTCCCATCGCGTCGACGCGCTGCGCGATCGCCTTGCCGATTCGGCCGAGTCCCAGGATGCCGACGGTGCGACCGGCGAGCTTCGACGTGAGCTCCGGAGCGCGTCGCTTCCAGTCGCCGGCTTGCACGAAGCGGTTGGCGCGCACGAAGCCGCGACCGGTCATCAGGATCAGCGCCACTGCGACGTCGGCGACATCGTCGGTCAGAACGTCGGGCGTGTGCGTGACCTTGATCCCGCGCGTGCGGCAATAGTCGACGGGAACGCCGTCGTAACCCACGCCGAACACCGAGATGATCTCGAGCTTCGGCAGTTGTTCCAGCAGCACCCTCGGCGTGACGGTGCCGCCCCCCTGCACCAGGCCGCGCACCTCGCCGGCCGCTGCGGCGATCAGCGCGGCCCTGTCGCCCGCCGCACGGTAATCGTGGCAGCGGTAATCGGCCTTCAGCGGATCGTAGAGAAACGGCGGCAGCGCGGCGGTGACCAGGATGTCTACGTCGGGCATGGGTGCTCCTCCGAGGGTCGTGAGGGATCGCCCGCGTCATGCGTCGCCGGGTGCCTTGCGCGGATGCGCACGGTACCAGTCGACCATACCGGCGAGCATCCCGGCATCGCCTCCCGCGGTCTCGATTGCGGAGAGCCCGCGCTCGCGGGCGCGCTCGGCAATTCGCGGGTGCCCGGCGAACACCGGCAGCCGCGCCAGCCAGCGGAAGCCTTCCGGCGAAAGCGCGGCGAGAAGATTATCGAGACCTTCGGCGGAGGTCAGTGTCAACGCATGGGCACGGTCCTCGCGGATCGCCTCGACCAGGCCCCCGGTTCCGGACTGGGGCGCGACCCGCCGGTAGCACGGGACGTGATCGACGACGGCACCGCGGGCGCGCAGTGCGTTGCCGAGGAACTCGCGGCCCCCTTCGCCGCGGAACACGACGACGCGCTTGCCCGAGAGGTCCGCAAGCTCGGGCATCTGCAGCAGGCCTTCGCTGTCGTGCGACACGGTCGGCACGCGCGCGCCCGCGATGCCGACGCCGGCAAGGGCCTCCGCCGTTCCGGATCCGGGCGCGAACGCAAGGATCCGGGACGGCCACGCGCTCGCCGGCGGCGCGCCGTACTCGACCGCGTTGGCAGAGACGTAGACCGCGATGTCGTAGGAAGCGATTTGCGCATGCGCCTGCGCGAGCAGCGCCGTGTCGACCGGCGGCAGGATCACGATCGCCGGCCAGATGACGGGGGAACCGCCCAGCGCCGCGACCTTGGTCGCGAATACGGCGGCCTGCCGCTGCGGACGCGTGACGATGACACCGACGCCGTCGAGCGGGGCCGATTCCCGCGGCGGAGCAGACAGCGAATAGACGTCCATCGGATCCTTCAGGCTGCAGGCGCAAAGCGGTGCGCGCCGCGCGAGAGGAACTCGTCGGCCAGCGCTCGTCCGAGGTCTTCGGCGTCCGCAACCTCGCTCACGGCGCTCGCGACCTCGCCCCGCAGCACGTCTCGCCCGTCACGGCTCGCGATCAGGCCGCGCAGCCACAGCCGACCCTCCTCCCATTCGGCGTAGCCGGCAAGCGGCATCTGGCAGCTTCCGCCCAGCGCGCGCGAGAACGCCCGCTCGGCCGCCGTCGCGAGGGTGGTTGCCGGATCGACGAGGGGTTTCAGCGCGGCGATGACGTCGGCGCGTTCGCTGCGGCACTCGATGGCGAGCGCCCCCTGCCCCGGCGCCGGCAGGCTCTCGTCGGGGTCCAGCAGCGCGCGTATGCGCAGCCCGAGGCCGAGGCGCTTCAACCCCGCCGCCGCGAGCACGATTGCGGTGTAGCCGCCGTCGTCGAGCTTGCGCAGGCGAGTGTTGACATTGCCACGCAGCGACTCGATTCGCAGCCGTGGATGACGCTCGCGCAGCTGCGCCTCGCGCCGCAGGCTCGACGTACCGACGACCGCATTCTCCGGAAGCGCGTCGAGCGTGTCGTGATCGTTGGCGACCAACGCATCGCGCGGATCCTCGCGCGCAGTGATCGCCCCCAGCACGAATCCCTCGGGCAGGTCCATCGGCACGTCTTTCAGCGAATGGACCGCGAGATCGGCGCGGCCGTCGCGCAGCGCCGCCTCGAGCTCCTTGATGAACAATCCCTTGCCGCCGACCGCCGACAGCGGCTGATCGATGATTCGGTCGCCCTGGGTCGTGAGACCCAGCAGCTCGACCGTCGTGCCGGGATGGAGCGCCTCCAGCCCGGCACGGACGTGCCCGGCCTGCCACATGGCGAGCGCGGATTCACGCGTCGCGATCGTCAGGCGTCGCGGCGCGACCGTTGGCGTCATGGGGGGCGAATGCGCGTCACGCGAAAGCCTGGGTGACGAATTGAAGCGGCGCCGCGAAAGGTCCAAAAGCCCATATTAGCACTGCCGGCGGGAAAACCAGCCCGCCAGGGACGCCCGGGCCCGCAGCCCCGGCAGCACCTCGTGCTCGAGATGCCCGGCGAGGAACACGACCAGCACTCCGCCTAGCGGCAGCACGTCGCGGGCACCCAGCGCATCGAGATGCAGACGCAGCGCCCCGCCGTCCTCCGGGCGCCATGCACGGTTGAGGTACAGCACGCATGAGAGGGCACGAGCATCGTCGTCGCGGAAGCGGTCCAGGTGCCGCGCGTAGTGCGCGCCGGGTGGATAGATCGCGTAATGCGCGTCGAAACGCTCGAGACCCATCATCAGCTCCCGGTTCATCGCCGCGCGCAGCGTCTCGAACGCCGCGCGGGCGGCGGATTCGGCCGGGGACGCCGCGGATTCGTCGAGCCACGCAATGCGGTCTCCTCGGACTTCGCTCGCGCGCCGCCGCAGATGCCCGCGTCCGACGCCCGCAGGCGCCAGCCCGCCTGCGGCGTCGAGCGCCAGCACCCGGCGGCGAAGCGCCTCGATGGTCACCGCGGACAGGAAAGCCGGCGTGACCGCGTAGCCGTGGCGCGCGACGCCGTCGACGAGTGCGCTGATCGCCGCGCCGGAAGGCGCAGCCCGCGGCGCAGGCGTGGACTGGGGCGATGTCGACGGAATGACCATGGCGGAGCGCAGGCTATGATAGACGGATGCGCATCGTCATCACGGGTGGCGCCGGATTCCTCGGGTCGAGGCTCGCGCGCCGGCTGCTCGAACGCAACACCCTGACCGACGCCTGCGGCGTCGAGCGCGAGATTCGCCAGCTACTGCTGCTCGATGTGGCACCCCCAACGTCGACGACCGGCGACCCGCGCATCTCGTATCAGACAGGCGATCTCGCCGATCACGCGACGATCGAGCGCGCATTCGCGGCCGGCGCCGACTCGGTGTTCCACATGGCCGCCGTCGTCAGCGGGCAGGCCGAGGCCGACTTCGACGTCGGCATGCGCATCAACCTCGATGCGACGCGCCTGCTGCTGGAACATTGCCGCAAGCTCGCGCGAGCGCCGAGGCTGGTGTTCGCGAGCTCCCTCGCCGTCTTTGGCGGCCCGCTGCCCGATCCCGTGCCCGATGACGCGCCACTGATGCCGCAGGCATCCTACGGTACGCAAAAGGCGATCGGCGAACTGCTGGTGTACGACATGACGCGCAAGGGCTTCATCGACGGCCGCAGCCTGCGGCTGCCGACGGTCACCGTGCGTCCGGGGAAGCCGAACCGCGCTGCCTCGTCGTTCGCGAGCGCAATCGTCCGCGAGCCGCTCGCCGGCATCGACGCCGACTGCCCGGTCGCCCCGACGACCCGGATGTGGGTGGCCTCGCCACGCACGGTTGTCGACAACCTGATCATCGGGCACGAAGCGCCGGCGAGCGCATTCGCCCATACCCGCTCGGTCAACGTTCCCGGGCTGTGCGTCGGGGTCGGCGAGATGGTGGAGGCGCTGCGCGAGGTCGCCGGCGACGGCATCGCCGCCCGCGTCCGCTGGCGCCACGACGCCGCGATCGATCGCATCGTGTCGACCTGGCCGGCGAGATTCGCCCCCAGCCTCGGTTGCGCGCTGGGGATGCGCGGCGACGACGATTTCCGGAGCATCATCCGCGCCTACATCGCCGACGACATGCCGCGCAACTGATCCTGGGGATCGGGCGGCGCGGGCCAGCGTCGGTCAGGATCGCGGGTCGACCGCCCGCAGCGCGTCGTCGAACAGCGAGGCATCGGCGTCGCGAAGGCGCGCCGCATCCGAAAGGATACGGCGGAAGCGGCGACCGCCCGCAACCCCGTGATAGAGCCCCAGCACATGACGCGCGATCGATCGCAGCGCGACGCCCCGCGCCATCTGCCGCCCCGCATATTCAGCGAGCGCGGATATCACCTCCGCACGCGAGCGCACCGGCGCCGGATCGCCGAAGAGCCGGCCGTCGGCCTCTGCGAGCAGCCACGGGTCGTGATACGCGGCGCGGCCGAGCATGACGCCGTCGACGCCCGCAAGCTCGCGCTCGATCGCGTCCCAGTCGGCAAGCCCGCCGTTGAGCACGAACGTCGCGCCGGGAAAGTCGCACTTGAGCTGGCGCACGACGTCGTAGCGCAGAGGCGGAATCTCGCGGTTCTCCTTCGGCGACAGGCCCTTCAGTACCGCGTTGCGCGCATGGACGATGAACACACCGCAGCCGGCTTCCGCGACCGCCCCCACGAAGTCCCTGACGAATGCGTAGCTCGCCTCGTGGTCGAGCCCGATACGGTGCTTGACCGTCACCGGGACCGTGACGGCATCGCGCATCGCACGCACGCAGTCGGCGACCAGCGCTGGCTCCGCCATCAGGCAGGCGCCGAAGCTTCCCGTCTGCACGCGCTCGGACGGGCAGCCACAGTTCAGATTGATCTCGTCGTAGCCCCAGCGCGCCCCGAGCCGAGCCGCGTCGGCAAGCGCCCCGGGATCGCTGCCGCCGAGCTGAAGTGCCAGCGGGTGCTCCTCCGGGTCGAAATCGAGATGCCGCGGGACGTCGCCGTGCATCAGCGCCGGGGCGGTGATCATTTCCGTGTATAGGCGTACGCGCCGGGAGACGAGCCGCAGGAAATACCGGCAGTGCCGGTCCGTCCAGTCCATCATCGGGGCGACGCACAGGCGGTGGGCGAGACGACTCATCGGATGGGCGGGCGGGGGGTGCGGGTGATCGCGGCTGAAGGTCGGTGGCAGCCCCGCGGCCGGGACCCGAGCGTGCGCCCGCCGTCCGGGAACGCGGGGCGATGCTGCGGCATCAAATGGCCGGATCACCCTGTTAGCGACGACATGGTAGCCCCCGACGCCCGACCTCCCCTCGAAGCGGTAACGGTAAGTGAATCCTCGCCCGTGGCCGGGTCCGGCAGCCACGCCGCGTTCGAGGCGCTGATGCGGCGCCACAATCGCCGGCTGTTCCGTACCGCGCGAGCAATCCTGCGCGACGACGCGGCCGCCGAGGATGCGCTGCAGGACGCCTACGTCGCGGCTTTTCGTGCGCTCGATGGCTTTCGCGGGGAAGCGCAGCTTTCGACCTGGCTCACGCGCATCGTCATCAACCAGTCGCTGCAGATGCTGCGCAAATCCGGACGCGAGCACGTGGTGGTTCCGATCGGCCGCGTTGACGACGGCAGCCCGGACCCGATCGACGCCATCGCCGACGAATCGCCGCAAGGCACCCCGGAGGACGCCATGCGGCGCAGCGAGTTGCGTAGGCTGATCGAGCGCAGGATCGATGACCTGCCCGCGGGCTTTCGGACCGTCTTCGTGCTGCGCGAGGTCGAGGAGATGACGGTCGA
>DASYXO010000131.1:0-4647 GCA_035934825.1 Casimicrobiaceae bacterium | reverse complement strand
CGCCTGACCAGCGCGTCCTCGGCGACCCTGGACTGCGCAGGATCCAGCGTTTCGAGCCAGCGAACCTCGCCGCTGACGAGCGCGGCGACAGGGATGCCGTCGCGATACAGCACCCGATTGGCGGCGAGCGCGGGAACGCGCGCGCCGGGCACCGCGATGCCGACGAGATTCAGCGGGTCGGCGCCGCTGACGCAGACCAGGGCATCGGCCGCCGGCGCGCGACGCGTGTCGCGCAGCATCGCCACCGCTTCGGGCAGCGCGAACTGCTCACCGGTCATGCCGGCGATGAAACGACCGCCGCGCAGCTCGCCCCGCGCTTCGAGTCTCCGCAGCGCGCGCAGCAGCTCGCGCCAAGGCGGAAGCCACGCAGCTTCGCGCTCCAGCATGCGCCAGGCGACGATGCCGTAGCGCCGCAAAAGAGCCCGCACGATTTGCTCGACCGCATCGGCATCCACGGGCACATCCCCGGTCGGGGATCGCGGCACGGTTTCGTCGGGGGCGCCGGCCGCTGAATCGCGTGCGCCTCCGGGCGATGGGGGCCGTCGCAGCAGCGACCAGCGTCCGCCATCCTCGATTCCGGGCAGCGCGCCGCGCCGATGACGCCCACCCCCGCCGAGGCGCTTGCGGCGCTCCGACGGAGTCAACAAGGCGCGCAGGCCGGCATAGCTGTCGGAGGTCACCACACCGCGCGCGACGAGCTCGGCGAGCGCGTCCTCCACCTGGCTGCGCAGCAGCCGGGTGCCCTTGACGATCTCGTCGTAGAACGATGCGCCGTGAAGGCGCAGGTGCCCGGCGATCGCCTGCGCGCGCGAGCTCATTCCTGCCGGATCCGCGGGCACCGGGGCCGCACGGGTCCACCACGGCGCGACGCGGCGCGGCAGGAGTGTCACCGGCGTGGTACGGATCGGTCCGACGGCACTCCCGTGGGCGCCCGACGCGCCAGGCGCCAGCCGCGCCCAGACGACGCGGCCCGACAGGCAAAGCTCGTCGAGCCACGTGAAGTCGTAGCCGTCGACGCGCACAGGAAGTATCTCGGCTTCCCATGCGGCGACCGGCGCCTCGAATCCCTGCAATTGCGCGACGACGGCGTCGAGCGCATCGGGACCCTGCCGCCGGTCTCCGGGATTGACGTGCTGCCATCGGAACAGGAAGCGCATCAGGTCCTGCCCCGATACCGGCTCGATCTCCTGGCGCAGGCGCTTGATCGTGTAACGATGGATGCGCGCGAGCAGCGCGCGGTCGCAGCATTCTTCTTCCGTCACGCCGGGCGTGTAGCGGCCGCGCATCGCCATGCCTTCCGCGACCAGCGCGGCCAGCGCGGCCTCGACGTCGTTTTCGGCGATGGACAACGCGCCTGCGATCGCACGGGGCGTCACCGGACCGAGGCCTTCGAGCCGGCTGCGCACAATCTCGCGGATCGCCTCCTCGCGCATCCAAGTCCGGCGCGCGAACTCCCCCGGCGCGTCGATCGACGGCGCGCGCGGCGCTCCGGGGTGGACGGCGTCGAATTGCGGCAGGCGCTCGGCGGCGACCCAGAGGCCCCGCGCCGCGCGCGCGGCGGCCGCCGCCGGATCGCCGGTCGATGCGGGCTCGCGCGGCACCACGCGGGCGGCGCGACCTGCGTTCGCGAGCGCCTCGAGCAAGCCGGGCCATCCGGCGCTCCCGGGCGCCTCGTCGTCGCCGACGAAACCGAGGCTCAGCAATGCATCGTGCAGCTCGTCGGCGTTGCCGGCCTCGGGCCAGGCCTCGCTTCGCACCCGCTCGATCGCGGCCAGGTCGAGACTGCCGAATGCGGTCGTCGTCTCGTCGTCCAGCCAGCGTCGGCCCATCACCGCCTGCGTGCGGCGCTCCTCGAGCGGCGCATCGTCGAGGAACGCGTAAGGCCGGGCGTTGAGGATTTCCATTGCCAGCGGCGATGGTGCGCTCAGGTCGCGCGCAACGACGCGAATGGCGCCAGTCTCCATCGCGCGCAGCACGCGTTCCAGGCCTTCGATGTCCATCGCCTGGTGCAGGCAGTCGTCGATCGTCTGGCGCACCAGCGGGTGATCGGGAATCTCGCGCTCGCCGACGATGTTCTCGGCGCAGGCGATCTGGTCTGGAAACACCGCCGCGATCAGATCTTCGGCGCGCATGCGCTGCAGCGGGGCCGCCACCTTGTGGCCGCCCCGGAATCGCGGCAGCGCAAGCGAGATGCCGGCGACCCAGCGCCAGCGCGCCGCGAACATCGGTGCCGCGAGCATCGCCTGGACGACAACCTTGCGCACCGTGCTCGAATGCAGGTAGCGCGCGACGTCGGCCAGCGGAAAGCTGTGGCTGGTCGACAGCGAGATCACGATCGCGTCCTCGGTCGCGGCAGCCTGGAGCTCGAAATTGAACTTGACGCAGAAGCGCTTGCGCAACGCGAGCCCCCAGGCACGGTTGACGCGGCTGCCGAAAGGCGAATGGACGACGAGCTGCATGCCACCCGACTCGTCGAAGAAGCGCTCCAGCACGATCGTGTCCTGGGTCGGCAGCGTGCCGAGCGCCGTGTGCGCCGACGCCAGGTACTCGACGAGCTGCCGCGCCGCGGCAGGTACCACGCCGATCCGCGCGAGACTTGCAATCTCGCCATCGCAGCCACCCGGCAGGTCGCAGCGCGCCGCGACCTGGGCGCGCAGCCGCGACACCGCCAGCGACAGCTCGTCGCTGCGCCCGGGCGCCTCGCCGAGCCAGAACGGAATGCCGGGCGCCTGCCCCAGCGCATCCTCCACGCGCATCCTGCCCGCCTCGATGCGACGAATCCGGTACGAGGTGTTGCCGAGCTGGAAGATGTCGCCCGCCAGGCTCTCGACGGCGAAATCCTCGTTGACGGTACCGACCTTGTGCCCGGAAGGCTCGAGCACGACGTCGTAGTCGGCGGTGTCGGGGATCGCGCCGCCCGAGGTCAGCGCGGTGAGCCTCGCGCCGCGGCGCCCGCGCAGCACGCCATTGACGGCGTCGCGATGCACGTAGGCGCCGCGATGGCCGTGGCGCGTCGTGAAGCCCTCGGCGAGCATGCGCAGGACCTCGAGGAATTCGTCCCGGGTCAGGCTTGCGTAGGGCGACGCGCGGGTGAAGCAGGCGTAGAGCTCGTCCTCGCGCCACTCGCGCGCAGCGACTTCGGCGACGATCTGCTGCGCCAGGACGTCGAGAGGCCCGACCGGGATGGTCAGCCGGTCGAGCTCGCCCCGCTGCACCGCATCGAGCAGCGCCGCGCATTCGACGAGCTCGTCGCGCGAGGTCGGGAAGATGCGCGCCTTGGGTACGCCGCCGAAGGCGTGGCTCGCGCGGCCTGCCCGCTGCAGGAGCGTCGCGATCGAGCGCGGTGACGCGATCTGGCAGACCAGCTCGACGTCGCCGATGTCGATGCCGAGCTCGAGCGAGGCGGTGGCCACCAGCACTCTCAGGTCGCCGTCCTTCAGCCGCTGCTCCGCCGAGAGCCGGATCTCGCGCGCCATGCTCCCGTGATGCGCCATGACCTGGTCGCGGCCGAGGATCTCGGACAGGTGGCGCGAGACACGTTCGACAAGGCGACGCGTGTTGACGAAGACGAGTGTGGTCCGATGCAGCGCCGCGAGCTCAGCCAGGCGCGCGTAGACCTGCTCCCAGACCTCGTTTGACATCACCGCCTCGAGCGGCGACGCCGGCACCTCGATCGCCAGGTCGCGCTCGCGCAGGTGCCCGAGGTCGACGATGGCGCAGTTGCCTTGCGCGCCGACGAGAAACCGCGCGACGTCCTGGATCGGCTTCTGCGTCGCCGACAGCCCGATGCGCTGGAGCGGCCGTTCCGCCAGCGCGTCGAGGCGCTCGAGCGACAGCGCGAGGTGGCTGCCGCGCTTCCCCGACGCGAGCGAATGGATCTCGTCGACGATCACCGTGCGCGTCGTCGCGAGCATGCGGCGTCCCGAGTCGGAGCCGAGCATCACGTACAGCGACTCGGGCGTCGTGACGACGATGTGCGGGGGCCGCCTGCGCATGCCGTCGCGCTCGTTCTGCGGCGTGTCCCCAGTGCGCACCAGGATGCGGATGTCGACGTCGGGCTCCCGTCGCGCCGCGAGCACCTCGCGTATGCCCGAAAGCGGCAGCGCCAGGTTCCTGTGGACGTCGTTGGACAGTGCCTTCAGCGGCGAGACATAGACGACGAAAGTCTGGTCGCGCAGAGCGCCTGCATGGCCCTGCGTCAGCAGCGAGTCGATTGCGGCGAGGAACGCGGCGAGGGTCTTCCCCGACCCGGTGGGCGCGGCGATCAGCGCGTGTCGCCCGGCCTGGATCAGCGGCCAGGCACGCGCCTGGGCCGGCGTTGGCGCCGGGAATCGACCGGCGAACCAGTTGCGTACCGCAGGATGGAAGGAAGCGCCGGGCTGCAACGGGAACCGATCTGGCGAATCTCATGCCCCGTAGACGGGGGCGCGCGGGAACCGGTTCCAGGTCACTCGATCCTGAATCCGATCTTCAGTGTCACCTGGTAATGGGCGACCTTGCCGTCGATGACGTGGCCACGCGACTCGATCACCTGGTACCAGTCGATGTGCTTGATTGTAGCCGAGGCCCTGGTGATCGCATTGCGGATCGCGTCATCGCTGCTGCTGGGTGACGATCCGACGAGCTCCACCAGCTTGTAAGTATGCG
>DASYXO010000125.1:0-7240 GCA_035934825.1 Casimicrobiaceae bacterium | reverse complement strand
CGCGCCCACCGTGTCGCTTACTGCTTGCCCGGATCCTTGACGTCCGGGAACTTGTCGAACTCGACGTTCTGCAGCTTTCCGTTCACCTTCTCGACCTTGCGGATGTAGACGGTCTGGACGATGTCGCGGGTCGCCGGATCGATCGTGATCTTGCCGCGCGGGCTGACCCAGCTCATGCCCTTGGCGGCGTCGACGAACTTCTCCGCGTCGGTGCTTCCGCCGTTCTTGGCGACGACCGCGGCGATCAGGTGCATGCCATCGTAGCCGGCCACCGACATGAAATTCGGGCGATTCTTCGGATACGCCTTGTAGAACGCCGCGACATAGGCCTTGTTCTCGGGCGAATCGTGATCCTCCGAATAGTGGAACGCCGTGATCACGCCCAGTGCCGCATCGCCGTAGGCGTCGAGGACGTCCTCGTCGGTCAGGTCACCGGTCGCGATGATCCTGATGCCGGCCTGCGCCAGGCCGCGGTTGGCGAAGTCCTTCATGAACGCGATCGTCCCAGCGCCCGGAGGAACGAACAGGAAGACGGCGTCGGGCTTCACGTCCTTGATCTTCTGCAGGTACGGCGCGAAATCGACATTGGTCACCGGTACGCGCACGTCGCCGACAATCTCGCCGCCGTCGGCGGTGAACGTCTTCTTGAACTGCGCTTCGGCGTCCTGCCCGGGACCGTAGTCGGCGACCAGGGTGTACACCTTCTTGATGCCATGCTTCGCAGCCCAGGTCGCCATCGGCGCCGCGTCCTGTGGCAGGGTGTGCGACGTGCGGACGAAGTATGGCGAACGCGTCGTGATGATCGAGGTGGCTGCGTTCATGATGACGGCGGGAACCTTCGCCTGCGTGATGATTGGCGCGACGGCGAGCGCCTCCGGCGTCAGGCCGAAGCCTGCAATGATGTCGACCTTGTCCTTGACGATCATCTCCTGCGCGATGCGCTTGCTGACTTCGCCGGAGGTGCCCGGCGCGTCGTCGCGGAGCACCAGCTCGACCTTGCGGCCCGCGACGGTGTCGCCGGTTTGCGCGAGATAGAGCTTCACGCCGCGCTCGATCTGCTTGCCGTAGTCGGCGAACGGCCCCGTCACGGGGACGAGGAGTCCGATCTTGAGGGGCTCGGCGGCGAGCGCGCCGGCCGAGATGCCGAGCGCGATTGCCGCTGCGGTCAGGACTTTGAAGCGTTGCATGCGTGTCTCCTTGAAGCCCCTGCGCGGGGCGTGTTGTCGAAACCGGATGAAGGGTCCGTTACCGGGGGTCGCGTCCGTAGCCGTAGATCCAGTCGAGGCTCCGATAGAAGTCCTGCGGCGTCCGGCCCCGGAAGAGGTCGTTGCGCACGAGGCGCTCGACACCGGCCGCATGGTACAGCCGACCGAGCTCTCGTGACGAGAGCACCACGCGCGCCGTGCGCGCGATCCGCCGGTCCTGATAGCGCTGGAACGCACCGGGGAGGTCGTCCGGGGTCGCCTTGACCTGGCCCATCAGCTCGACGGCATCCTCGATCGCCATGCAGGCCCCCTGCGCGAAGTACTGCAGCATCGGATGGGCGGCATCGCCCAGCAGGGTGACGTTGCCTTCGGTCCAGTTGCCCACGGGGTCCCGGTCGCCCAGCACCCAGCGGCGCCACTCGCGCGACTTTTCGAGGACGCTGCGCGGCTTCGCGGGCAGGTGCTGGAAATACGACAGCAGCTCGTCGCGGTCGCCAGGTTCGTTGTGGCCCTCGGTCGTGCGCGTCGGGTGGTGAAACGTCGCGACGATGTTGAACAGCTTCCAGCCGCGCAGCGGATAGTGGACCATGTGGCATTTGGGTCCCGCCCACAGGCAGGCGGCGTTCCAGCGCAAGTCCTCCGGCATCTCCTCGATCGGGAGGACGGCCCGGTAGGCGACATGTCCCGTGATCCGCGGCAACCCGTCGCCGACGATGCTCTCGCGCACTTTCGAGCGCACGCCGTCGGCACCGATCAGCGCCTCGCCCTTGAACGTCCTGCCGTTGGAGGTATGCACGTCGACGCCCTCGCCGACGCGCTCGAAACCGGTGACCTCGTGGGCGGCGTGCAGCGTGATGCTGGGATCGGACTCGCACAGCGCGTAGAGCGGCGCGTGGAGATCGGCGCGATGGATCACCGCGTAAGGGTTGCCGAAGTGCTCGCGAAACGGCTCGTCGACCGGGATCTCGGCCACCGTCTCGCCGCTGATCCCATCCATCATGACCAGCTTGTCGATGTACACCGCTTTCGACAGGGTCTGCTCGGCAACGCCCAGCGTCTTGAGCGCATGGAACACGTTGGGGCCGAGCTGGATGCCGGCGCCGATCTCGCCGAAGGCCTGCGCGCGCTCGAGCACGGTGACCCGGAACCCCGCACGCGACAATCCGATCGCGGCGGCGACGCCCCCGATGCCGCCCCCGGCGATGACGACGGTCCCGGCGCGGCTCGCTCCTGTTTGCATGTGAACCTTCCCTGCGTGGAAACGGCGGCGCGGTTCCGAGCCGCCCCGCTTCCCGTGCTGCAGGAGGAAGGGCGATCCGGCTATCGGTGCCAGTTAATCAGTAGAATGATCATCAGTTGACTGCCGATATAATCAGACAGTACACTGACGATAAATCCGCTGTCAAGCGGGGGCTGCGCACCAGCTTACGCCCCGCAGGCGGCGAGCGGGGCACGGACGGGCAACGCCACCGGGCCGTGATCGGCGATTGCATCGCAAACGGGGAGAGCCTTGTGAGCACCAGCACCGCCGTCCGGGCACCGACCGGATCGACGACCCGGCGCGGCGATGCCGTCGCCCTCTACCAGTTGCCCGGGCACCTGATCCGCCGCTGTCACCAGATCTCGGTGGCGCTGTTCTTCGAGGAATGTGCCGCCTTCGACATCACGCCGCAGCAGTACGCGGTGCTGCGCGTGCTCGCCGCCAACGATGGCGTCGACCAGATCACGCTCGCCGGCCTCGCCGCGTTCAACCGGACGACCGCCGGCGAAATCGTCGAGCGCATGGCAGATGCGGGGCTGGTGGCGCGCCGCAACAGCAAGCTCGACCGGCGGATGAAGAACATTTTCGTCACCGAGACGGGTCGCAGGCGGCTCGCCGACGCCAACGCGGCCGTCAGGCGCGTGCAGGAGCGCCTGCTCGCCCCGCTCGATCGCGATGAGCGCGCCCGGTTCATCGAGTATCTCGCGCGCATCGCGAGCGAGAACAACGAGCTCAGCCGGGCACCGCTGCGCCCCCTCGCGCGGAGCCGCGGCGGCGATCGGGCGTCCGGTGCCGCGTGAGGCGGCCGTCGCGCCTCTCACGCGCACCGAGCACGCGCTCGGAGCATCCGCGCGCGTCCCGCGCGACGCCCGGCAATCCGGCGCTCAAGCCCCGTGCGGAGATCCGGCGAGCCAGGCGGCGCCCCGCGCGTACAGCGCCTGCACGGCAGCGCCTTTCAGGCCCGGCATGTCGCGCTTGACCTTGAAGCCGATCCGGGTCTGCAGATAGGCGAGGTGGCGATAGCCCTCGGGGAATGCATCGAGCAGTTCGCGATCGAGTGCAAGCTCCGCTGCCGGATCAACCGGATCGAGCCGGTCCTTCTCGTAGATCGGCTGCCGCAGCACGAGACCCCAGCGTCCTGCGCGCCTCTCCAGGAAATCGTAGAACCTGCCGCTGCACACGACGTCGCACAGCTCGCCGTCGACGCTCGCGCGCTGCGAGATGGTCATCTTGGTCTGCGAAATCGCGCGCTCGCCGGCGACGTCGATCGAGCTGCCGCCAAGAAAATGCAGGATGCTGACGCCCTTGTCCCAGCCTTCGCGCGACACCCGGATGAACTCGTCGGCGCTGCCCTGGAACCAAGTCGCCATCATCCGGCCGTCGTCGTGCCAGACGCCGCGGAACCGCTCCCAGTCTCCTGCGTCGCGCCACACCACCCAGTTCTCGACCAGCTCGCGGATCGCCAGGCGTTCTTCCACCTCCTCGTTCATTGCGCCCTCCTCGCCAAGGTGCCGTTGGACCGGCGCGCCGCCCTTCGGGAGCAGGCGCGGAATCGACCAGGCAGCTGCGCGAACGGCGCAGCGCCGGCGCGATGATAAGGCGTAACCTGCAGCGTTGAGCCGCGCGGTGCTAACATGCGGCCATCGATCCCGACGCGAAATGGAAGTCCTGGCGTCGGTCTCCGGCGCAAGCCTTCATGCCCGACGTCAAGCCTCCGCCGTCTTCCCCGCAGCCCGACCCGGAAACGCTGACCCCTTCGAGGGCCGATGCGTCACTGCTGCAGGTCATCGGCGCCGTGTTCTGGAGCTTCCTCGGCGTGCGCAAGGGCAATGCGATGCGGCGCGACCTGGTCACGATCAGGCCGCACCAGGTGATCATCGTCGGCGTCGCGATCGGCGCGCTGTTCGTCGCGACGCTGCTGCTCATCGTTCGCCTGATCGTTTCCGGCGCGCACTGACGCGCGCATCCCGGATACCGGGTCCAATGGCGAAGGCGCGCAAACGCGACGGGCACGCACCCGCGGCTTCGCGGCCCCCGATCATTGCCGGCAGCCACGACCCGCTGCTCGAGTGGTCGGTGCGGGAGTCGCGCTGCGGCCTGGCCGTGCGTACGATCGGCAGTCGCGCCGGCGTCGAGGCGCTTGCCCGCGCAGAGGCGACCGCCGCTGCCGCGCACTGGCTCGACCCAGCCACCGGCGAGTACAACGTGCCGCTGGTGCGCGAGCTTCTCCCCGGCGCGGAGATCGTCGTCCTCGAGTGGGCGGGCCGCACCCAAGGGCTGCTGCTGCGCGAAGGCAATCCCCACCGGATCCGCAGGATCGCCGACCTCGCGAAGAAGCGCCTGCGCGTCGCCGCGCGCCAGCCGCAGGCAGGAAGCCACCAGCTGTTCGCGCACCTGCTCGCGCAGGCGGGCGTGCGCACCGGGGACCTCGACTGGCTGCCGCGGGCCGCGCACGCCGAAACCGAGCTCGCCGCGATGATCCGCGACGGACACGCCGACGTCGGCTTCGGGATCGAGGCCGCCGCGCGGAGCGCTGGCGTTGCGTTCATCCCGCTCGCGAGCGAGCGCCTCGACCTGATCACCTCGCGTCGAGATGCATTCGAGGCGCCCCTGCAGACCCTGCTCGCTTGGGCCCGCACCCCCGAGTTCGCGATGCAGGCGACCGCGCTGGGCGGCTACAACGTCGCCAACACCGGCCGCGTCGTCTTCAACGCCTGACGCCGTCCCCGTCGTCGTCGGGCACGCAGACACGCCTCCCGCCCGCATCGATCACGCGCACCGGCGTGTGGTAGAGCCGCTCGATGTTGTGCACCGTCAGTGCGTTCGCGACGGTGTCGAGCGCCAGAGGGCGCCCGCCATCGAGCAGCAGCGCGCGATCGGCGTGCACCAGCGCATGGTCGGGCTCGTGCGTCGAGAACACGATCGTCAACCCCTGCGCGCGCAGCCGATCCAGCTCGCGCAGCACGCGCACCCGGTTGCCGAAATCGAGGCTCGCGGTGGGCTCGTCGAGCAGCACGATGCCCGCCTGCTGGGCCAGCGCGCGGGCAATCAGCACCAGTTGCCGCTCGCCGCCGGAAAGCTCCGTCACCCGCCGCCGCGCGAGCGCGGCGATGCCGAGCGTCGCGAGCGACTGCAGCGCGATCTCGCGGTCGGCGGGCCCCGGCCGCGCGAACGCGGGCAGGCGTGATGCCCGTCCCATCAGCACGCTGTCGACGACACTGAAGCCGTAGGCCGGGACGTGCTGCTGCGGGACATAGGCGATGCGCGTCGCGCGCGCGGCCGGCGCCATCGACGCCACGCCGACCCCGTCGATCTCGACGTGGCCCGCGAGCGGTGGCAGCAGCCCGAGGAGCGTGCGCAACAGGGTCGTCTTGCCCGCGCCGTTGCCGCCCAGGAGCGCAAGAGTCTCGCCGCGCTCCAGCGTGAACGTCACGGCCTCGCCGACGCGGCGCGACGCGAATCCCCAGCCGAGATCCCTGACCGCAAGCATCAGCGCATCCCTCGCTGGCCCGGTCGCCGGTGCGGGCTCATGCGCTTCTCCGTGCAAGCAGCGCGACGAACACCGGTGTGCCGATGAACGCGGTCAGGACCCCCGGCGGCAACTCGGCGGGCGTCGCGGTTCGCGCCAGGGTGTCGATCGCGAGCATGAAGATCGCGCCGAACAACGCCGCAACCGGCAGCATGCGCGAGAATCCCGGGCCGGCGACCATTCGCGCCATGTGCGGAACGACGAGCCCCACCCAGCCGATGATCCCGCAGACGGCGACGCTCGTCGCCGTCGCAACCGTGGCCGCGGCAACGACGACCGCCCGCAGCCGCGACGCGTGAACGCCGAGCGAGCGCGCCTCGTCGTCGGGCAGCGCGAGCAGATCGATGCGCCACGCAAGCGCGGCCAGCACGATCAGCGCAAGCACGATGGCGATCCCCGCCGCCGCCACCTGATCCCAGGCCGCGGCAGCGAAGCTGCCCATCAGCCAGAAAGTGATCGCCGGCAACTGGTTGTACGGGTCGGCGACGACCTTGAGCAGCGACACGGCTGCCCCCATCAGGCTCGCGACGACGACCCCGATCAGGACCAGCGTCAGCAGGCGGTCCTGGGCTGGAATCCTGGATGCCAGGGCAATGACCAGCGCGACCGTTGCGAGTCCGCCGCCGAACGCGGCCGTGCCGGCGAGCGCCGCACCGGCGCCGGCGTAGATCGCGGTGACCGCGCCCAGCGCCGCGCCCGACGAAACGCCCAGCGTGTCGGGGGCGACCAGCGGATTGCGGAACAGGTGCTGGAAGGCCGCGCCCGCGGCGGAAAGGCCGGCCCCGACGAGGCATGCCAGCGCGATGCGCGGCAGGCGGATCTGCCACAACACCGATTCGGCCGTCGTGCCGGCGCGGTCGTGAGAGAAGCCGTGTAGCAGCCCCGCGGCGATCCGGGACAGCGACAGCGGATAGCGCCCCGATGACACCGCGACCACCACCAGGGCGACGAGCGCCACCACGCCCCCGGAGAACGCGATCGTGCTTCGCCGGAAACGCCTCGCATTACCGTGATCGGTCATCGAGCTCGCGTCCGGGTGCGTCGACATCCGGACAGCATAACTGCTCTGCGCGCACCGCGCCGAAGGGCCGCGAGCCGCCGAGCTTCAGCCGCGCGTCAGGCGAGTTGGCGCAGCACCGCGAGAGGCGGCTCGCGCAGGGTGCTGCGCGTGCCCAACCAGCCGGCCAGGGTGACGGTGGCGGCGCCGCCGCCGATGCCCCAGACCCAGATCAGCGGATCCGTGGA
>DASYXO010000122.1:0-12727 GCA_035934825.1 Casimicrobiaceae bacterium | reverse complement strand
TCCTCGAGGATGCCGCCCTCGTAGCTGATGTGCAGCAGGTTGGCATCCATGGAGTACGGCGCGCCGCCCCTGCGCTTCTTGAAATCCACCGGGATGCCGTGCTTGTCGGCGTACGCCAGCAGCTTTTCGCGCGAGCCCAGGTCCCATTCCCGCCAGGGAGCGATGATCCGGATGTTCGGCGCCAGCGCATACGCACCCAGCTCGAAGCGCACCTGGTCGTTGCCCTTGCCCGTCGCACCGTGCGCGACCGCGTCGGCGCCGGTCTTCTTCGCGATCTTGACCAGATGTCGCGCGATCAGCGGCCGCGCGATCGATGTCCCAAGCAGGTATTCGCCCTCGTAGACTGCGTTCGCGCGGAACATCGGGAACACGAAATCGCGCACGAACTCCTCGCGCAGGTCCTCGATGAAGATGTTCTTCTTCATGATTCCGAGCTGCAGCGCCTTGGCGCGCGCGGGCTCGACCTCCTCGCCCTGGCCGATGTCGGCCGTGAACGTGACGACTTCGCAGCCGTAGCGGTCCTGGAGCCACTTGAGGATCACCGACGTGTCGAGGCCGCCGGAATACGCTAGGACGACTTTCTTGATGGTCATGGGGCCAGAGGCAGGATGCGAGCTGGATCGTGCGGGGAGTTGTGCGGACAGTTTGCGGGGGGTTGTGCGAGCCGCGCCAGTAATGCGGCTCTGACCCCAATTTCAGTCGATCTTGAGGCCGATCTTCCTGATCACCGGAGCCCATTTCTCGGTTTCGCCGCGGACCAGTGCTCCGAACTGCGCGGGAGTGCCGCCGACGAGGTCGAAGCCCAACCGGTGCATCCTGGTGACGATTTCGGGATCGGAGAGGATTGCGTTGATCTCGCTGTTGAGGCGGGTGATGATCGGCTTCGGGGTCCCGGCCGGGACCATGACGCCGTTCCAGGCGAGGACCTCGAATCCCGGGTAGCCCGCCTGCGCGATCGACGGTATGTTCGGGAACAGCGGGAACGGCTTCGCGGTCGTCACCGCGATCGCGCGCAGCTTGCCGGCGTCGATCTGCGGCTGCAGTGGCTGCATGACCGCGAACATCATCTGCGTCTCGCCCTTGATCGTCGCGGTGACCGCCGGCGGCGACCCGTTGAACGGGATGTGCACGACGTCGATGCCGGCGAGCTGCTTGAAGAGCTCCATGCACAGGTGCGACGAGCTGCCATTGCCGACCGACGCGTAGTTGAGCTTGCCGGGACGGGCCTTGGCGTAGGCAACCAGCTCGGCCAGGTCGTGCACGGGCAGTTCGGCGTTTACGACGAGAACATTAGGCTGGCTGGTCGTCGTGATCACTGGCGCGAGGTCGCGGCCGACGTCGTAGGGGAGCTTCTGCAGGAGCGGGGCGAACGACAGCGGTCCGTTGAACGCGAGCAGCATCGTGTAGCCGTCGGGCGCCGCGTGCGCGACCTCGGCTGTGGCGACGGTGCCGCCCGCGGCAGGCTTGTCCTCGACGACCACTGGCTGGCCCAGACGCGTCGCGAGCTTGTCGGCGATCGCGCGGCCCAGCACGTCGATCGAGCTGCCGGCAGGCGCCGACATCAGGAACCTGATCGGGCGTGCCGGCCAGCTCTGCGCGCCCGCGGAGGTCGTTGTCAGCGCCGCGAAGACGAGCGCGAGTATCGATCGTGCAAGCATGGGGAGATTCCGGGTCGTCGTTGTTGCGGAAGGGAACGGTGTGCAGCGGTGCAGGGAGGGATCAGCCGTCGACTCGGCCGCAGACCAGGTACTCGAGCAACGCTTTCTGTGCGTGCAGGCGATTCTCCGCCTCGTCCCAGACGACGCTCTGCGGTCCGTCGATGACCTCGGCGGTGACTTCCTCGCCGCGATGCGCGGGCAGGCAGTGCATGAACAGAGCGTCGGGGGCCGCTTCGCGCATCATCGTGCCGTCGACCTGCCAGCGCGCGAAGGCGCTCAGGCGGGCATCGTTCTCCGCCTCGTAGCCCATGCTCGTCCACACGTCGGTCGTGACGAGATCGGCGCCGCGGCAGGCCGCGCGCGGATCGTCGTGGCAGCTGTAGTGCGCGGCGCCGGGGGCGCCGGCGATTCCCGGGTCCATTGCGTAGCCCGGGGGGGTCGAGACGTTGACGTGGAAGCCGAAGGTCTGCGCGGCCTGCAGCCACGTGTAGCAGACGTTGTTCGCGTCGCCGATCCACGCCACGGTGCGGCCCCGGATCGAGCCGCGGTGCTCGATCCAGGTGTAGACGTCGGCCAGAATCTGGCACGGGTGGTACTCGTTGGTGAGGCCGTTGATCACCGGCACGCGCGAATGGTCGGCGAAGCGCTCGATCAGCGACTGGGCGAAGGTGCGGATCATCACGACGTCGACCATGCGCGAGACCACGCGCGCGACGTCCTCGATCGGCTCGCCGCGCGCGAGCTGCGTGTCGCTGCGCGTCAGGTTGATGGCAATGCCGCCCAGCTGGTTCATTCCCGCCTCGAAGGAGACGCGGGTGCGCGTCGAGGCTTTCTCGAACACCATGGCGAGCGTCCGGTCGCGCAGCGGCTGATAGATCTCGTAGCGCTTGAACCGGTCCTTGATCCAGCGCGTGCGCTCGAACAGGTGCTCGAGCTCGTCGCAGGAGAAGTCGCGGAACTGCAGGAAATGCTTGGGCGCCGTCACGGCCATCGGATGCGTCGCGACGCGTGCGCGCCGCCGACACTCGTCAAACCGGAAGTCTAGCATGCAGGCGCCCCGCGACTGCCCTCTTGGTCGCCGGCGATCAGGATGCGGTCGCGACCCCTGTCCTTGGCCTGATAGTGCGCGCGGTCGGCAGCCTCTAGGAGCTGCGCCAGCGTGGTGCCATCCGGGCCGAGGACGGCGATTCCCGCGGAAAACGTGAATCCCCCGAGCGACTGCCCGTTCCAGTGCACGCGCAAGCCGCGAAGGCGCGCGGCGAGGCTCGCCAGCGCCTTCGCAGCGCCGGCGCCATTCGCATCCGGGAGCACGATGCAGAACTCCTCGCCGCCGTAGCGGCACACGGCGTCGGCCGGGCGCAACGACATCGGCAGCACGCGACCGATCTCGCGCAGCACGAGGTCACCGGCCGGGTGGCCGTGCCGGTCGTTGACCTGCTTGAAGTGGTCGAGATCGACCAGCGCCAGCGCGAGCGGCGCGCCGCGCCGCAGCGCACCCCCGATCAGCCCGGGCATCACCGAGTCGAGATAGCGGCGGTTGAACAGCTGGGTCAGTGGGTCGTGCACGGCCTCGACCTCGAGCTGGGCCTGCAGCGCCTCGATCTGGATCATCTTGTTCTGGAGATCGGAATTGAGCCGCTCGAGCTCGAGGCTGTTTCTCTCGGCTGCCATACGTTGCGCGAGCGCACGATCGCGCTCGTCCCTGGCGTGCGATAGCTCGTGCTCGACGCGCAGGAGGTAATACTTGGCGCTCGCGCGATGTGACATGCGCTGTGTCTGCGCGCGCAGGAGTTCGCGCATGCAGGCGTAGGCGGCCTCGATGCTTCCGCTCTCCGCATGGCGTTGCGCGAGGCGATCCCAGGCCTTGCATTCGACGGGAAGGAATCTGTGGCGTCGCGCGGCCTCGGCCGCCGCCTCGAGCGTCGCGATCGCCGCGTCGGCCGGCCCCTGCGCGTCGGCGACGACCGCATCTGCCCAGCGGCTGTGGACTTCGTTGAAGCCGCCCGGGAAGTCGACGCAGATTGCTCGCGCGGTCCCGGCGCACTGCCCGGCGTCGGCGGTGCGTCCATGGCGCGCGTAGATCTCGGCAGCGATCGCGAGGTAATGATTCTGCGCGGCGCAGCGCATCGCCGCAGGCGCTCCTGACAGCATCCGGTCGACCGTGCCGAGGGCGCCCAGGTCGTCGCCGAGGCCGACCAGCGCCTCGGCCAGGTTCGAGCGGGCGAACATCACGACTTGGGGATTGTCGTACTGCTCGAGCTCGACCAGCGCGGCGTCCGCGAGCTCGCGCGCGGGCGCGTAGTCGCCGACGGTCAGAAGCGCGGCCGCGAGATTGGACATGACGGTCGGGTGCTGCGGCGACGGCGGCGCGAGTCGCAGCGCCTCCAGCGCTTCGTACAGATAGCGAATCGCCCCGTCGAACTGGTCGGTGTAGTAATGCGCGGCCCCGATCGCGTTGAGCAGCCAGAAGCAATCCTCGGGCGGAAGGATTCGCCGTGCCTCGGCGTAGCGCGAGAGCAGCCGGTCGCGCGCAGTCGGGGGTCGTCCCGCGCAGGTGTCTCGACGAAGGCGCGCGCGCGGGCCTACGCCCGCTCGGGTTCGCGGAAGTGCTGTGCCCAGAGCGCTGCTGCGGCGTCGTTCATCGACTCGATGGGTGGATCACAAACGATCAGGGCGCCCTGCAAGGCGCCCCGTAGGCGATCCGGTCGATCGCGCCGCACCGTCGTCGGCTAGGGCATCGCCTTGATCGCCTGCGCCAGTCGCGACTTGGTTCGCGAGGCGAGATTCTTGTGGACGATCTTCTTTTCGGCGATCCTGTCGATGACCGCCTGCGACTCGCGCATCTCGGTCGTCGCGGCCGCCTTGTCGCCGGTCGTGATCGCCTTCTTCACCTTCTTGACCGCGGTGCGCAGCGCCGACTTCAGGCTGGCGTTGCGCATGCGCGTCGCCTCCGCCTGTCGGGCGCGCTTGCGGGCCTGCGCCGAATTGGCCATGACTCTTGATCCTTGATCGAAATGATGCAGCGGATCGCTGCGCGGCCGGCGGTTCCGCGAACCCCGCGGAGCGCGGACGTGGAGGGGCCGACAAAGACCGCGCATAATACGCGGTTTTTGCTCTGCCAGCAAATGCTGGCTGGCGTGGTCTCGTCCGAGGGCGCCGCGCCCGGCCTGCAACCGCCCCATTCGCGAACTGCCGCCCATTTCCCCTTGAACCTGCTGCGAACCCTGTCGACCGTCAGCGCAATGACGCTGCTGTCGCGCGTTGCCGGACTCCTGCGCGAAACGCTCAAGGCCACCGTGTTCGGCGCCAGTCTGCAGATGGACGCGTTCGAGGCCGCCTTCAGGCTGCCGAACCTGCTGCGGCGCCTCTTTGCCGAAGGGGCCTTCTCCCAGGCGTTCGTACCGATCCTCGCCGAGTATCAGCGCAAGAAGGGTGTCGCCGCCACGCGCAAGCTGGTCGGCGACGTGGGCACGCTCCTCGCGGTCGTCCTGCTCGTGGTTTCGGTCGCCGGATCGATCGCGGCGCCCTGGCTCGTCTATGTGCTTGCAGGAGGGTTCGCGAAGACGCCCGGCAAGGTCGAGCTCACCGCGGAGATGATCCGGATCGTCTTCCCCTACATCCTGTTCATTTCGCTGGTGTCGCTCGCCGGTGGCGTACTCAATGTCCACCGGCGATTCGCGATTCCCGCCTTTACGCCGGTACTTCTCAACCTGTCCATCATCGCCTCGACGATTTTTCTCGCGCGCTGGTTCGCGCAGCCGATCAAGGCGCTGGCCTGGGGTGTGGCCATCGGCGGCGTCGCGCAGCTTGCGCTGCAGATCGTCCCGCTGATGCGCATAGGCATGCTTCCGAGACCGGGATTCGATTGGCGCGACGAAGGCGTGCGCCGCGTGCTGGTCGCGATGGGCCCGGCAGTGGTCGGGACCTCGGCGGCCCAGATCTCGGCATTGCTCAACACCCAGCTCGCGGCGCTGCTGGGCGACGGCCGCATCTCCTGGATCACCTACGCCGATCGCCTGATGGAGTTCCCCAGCGCGTTGCTGGGCGTCGCGCTGGGGACGGTCCTGCTCCCGTCGCTTGCGCAGCATTACAGCGACGACGAGCACCATGAATACTCCGCGCTGCTCGACTGGGGTCTGCGCCTCGCGTTCCTGCTGGCACTGCCGGCGACGCTTGCGCTGGGGATGCTCGCGATTCCGCTGGTATCGACGCTCTACCACTACGGCCGGTTCACGATCGACGACGTGATGCAGACGCGAGCTGCGCTGCTTGGCTACAGCGTCGGATTGCCGGCGCTGATACTGGTCAAGATCCTCGCGCCCGGCTTCTACGCGCGGCAGGTGATGAAGACCCCGGTGAAGATCGCTTTCTTCACCGTCCTGGTGACCCAGGCGATGGCTATCACGCTCGCGTGGCCGCTCGGACTCCAGCAGGGAGGGCTCACGCTGGCCACGAGCCTCGGCGCCTGCTGCAATGCAGGACTGCTGCTGTGGTTCCTGCGGCGCAAGGGCTACTACCGACCCCGGCCCGGAGGGCCGGCGTTCGCGCTCAAGGTGCTGGTCGCGGTCGGCGCGCTCGCCGCGCTGCTCGCATGGCTTTCAGGCACCGACGCCTCGTGGCTGCACGCAGGGATTCTGAGCCGGGTCGGCCGCCTCGCCGTCATGATCGTCGCCGGTGGGCTCGTCTACTTCGGCGTCCTGTTCGCGCTGGGTTTCCGGGTCGCGCATTTCAGTCGCCGCGAGGCGCCGCTTCCCGCCGTCGTCCCGCAGGAGCCGGACGACGGGCAGTGATGCGTACGTGCCCCTGCGCGGGAGACGGGGCGGCACGCCCGCCGCAAAGCCGGGCCCGATGGGTCGCTCGCGGGACGGATCCGGGTCGAAGGTCGGAAATCAGTTCGGCCCGGTGCCTTTGCGGTGCGGGCAGCGCGGCTTCGTACAATCGGCGTAGAGGTAGAGCGCGTGCTCGCTGATCGCGAATCCGCGATCTTTCGCGATCCGCGCCTGGCGCTTCTCGATCTCTGCGTCGTAGAACTCTTCGACGCGGCCGCATTGCATGCAGACAAGATGGTCGTGATGCTTGCCCTCGTTCAGCTCGAAGACAGCCTTGCCGGATTCGAAATGATGGCGGACGAGCAGGCCCGCCTGCTCGAACTGCGTCAGCACCCGATAGACGGTGGCGAGTCCGATATCGAGACCCTCGGCCAGCAGCAGCTTATAGACATCCTCGGCGGTCAGATGACGGACCTTCGATGTCTCGAACAGGTTGATGATCTTGAGGCGCGGTCCCGTCGCCTTCAATCCTGCGCTCTTGAGATCCTGGGATGTGCTCATTGGGGTCCCCGGAGGGCGGCGTGGCGTGAATCGTCGCAGCTATAATAGCGATTTGCCCGGATGATTCCCATAGTGCAGCCCCGAACGATATCCCCTGGCGTACGCTGGCTCGCCGCCGCAGTGGTGTTCGCAGCCGCTGTCGCCGGCCTCGGCGGCTGCGCGACGGCGGAGCCGTACCTGCCGACGTGGCGTTCGTTGGGCGTGTACAAGATAGACATCAACCAGGGCAACTACCTGTCGCAGGACATGGTCGACAAGCTCAAGGTCGGGATGACCCAGCAGCAGGTGCGCCTCATCCTCGGAACGCCGCTGATCGAATCGCCGTTCCGCACGGACCGCTGGGACTACGTCTACGAGTTCGCGAAGCAGGGTGACCTGCGCGAGCACCGCAATTTCACCGTCTGGTTCGCCGACGGCAAGGTGACTCGCTGGGAAGGCGACAAGATGCCGGCGTCGGTCGTCGAGCTCAACCGCTCCGCCGCTGCCAAGGCGCTGCCCCCCAAGGGCTCGGCGGGCGCGGGATGGTGGGACCGTTTGCTCGACATCTTCCGCAAGAAGTGACGATTCAATGGTCGCGCAGATGAAGCGCGTGAGGATTGCGATCGCCGGCGCCGGCGGGCGGATGGGACAGGCGTTGATCGACGCCATGGCCGCCGCGCCCGAAATCGAGCTCGCAGCCGCGCTCGACGTCGCGGACAGCCCGGCGCTCGGATCCGACGCCGGCGTCCGCACCGGCCGGTCGACCGGCATCCGGATCGCTGCCGACATCGACGCTGCGCTGCGCACATCGGATGTCCTGATCGACTTCACCCGTCCTGCAGGCACCCTCGCGCACCTGGCCGCATGCGAACGGTTGGGTGTCGCTGCGGTCGTCGGAACCACGGGGTTCGATCCTGCCGCCAGGGACGAGATCGTCGAGCGTTCTCGCAGGATTCCCATCGTCGTCGCGCCGAACATGAGCGTTGGCGTCAACGTGCTGATCGAGCTGGTCGATCTCGCGGCCGCGCGCCTCGGGTCCGAATTCGACATCGAGATCGTCGAGATGCACCACCGGCACAAGGTCGATGCGCCATCGGGCACGGCGCTGCGCCTGGGCGAGGCGGCGGCCAAGGGGGCCGGCGTGTCGCTGGCGGAGCACGCTGTCTACGCACGTGAAGGCACGACCGGCGAGCGCAAGCGGGGGACGATCGGCTTCGCGACCCTGCGCGGCGGTGACGTCGTGGGTGAGCACACGGTTGTCTTCGCCGGTCCTGGCGAGCGCCTCGAGCTCACGCATCGCGCAAGCTCGCGTGGCAATTTCGCCGCCGGTGCACTGCGTGCTGCCCGGTTCGTCGCCGCCAAGCGCGCCGAGCGGGTCGCCGGCCTTTTCGACATGGCCGACGTGCTCGGCATTCGCTGAGCCGTGCCCGCGCAAACCAGGGAAACCAGGGACGCACCACGTTTAAAACCCGGGACGGACCACGTTTTCGGTACTGAAAACGTGGTCCGTCCCGGGTTTTAAACGTGGTGCGTCCCTGGTTTCCTGAAGCGGGGGCTAGGCCGCGACGCGTTCGCGCATACCGAGCCGATCGATCTCGAGTGCGGCCTTGGCCAGCGCGGCCTGCCTGCTTGCATCGCTGATCGCAAGGCCCTCGGCGTAGACGAATTCGACGTCGGTGATCCCGAGGAAGCCCAGGAAGTCGCGCACGTACGCCGTCTGCAGGTCGCGGGGCGTTCCTGCGTAGCGCCCGCCGCGGGTCGCGAACGCATAAGCCTTCTTGCCGGTCAGCATCCCGACAGGACCCTTTTCGGTGTAGCGGAACGTGACGCCGGCACGTGCGATGTGGTCGAAGTATGCCTTGAGCACCGACGGGATGCCGAAGTTGTACATCGGCAGGCCGAGCACGATCGTGTCGGCGCGCTTCAGTTCCGCGATGAGGACGTCCGACGCGGCGACGACGGCCCGCTGCTCCTCGGTGCGCGCTTCGGGATCAGCGATGAAGGCGCCGAAGCGCTCGGCGGTAAGGTGCGGCACCGGGTCGCGCGCCAGGTCGCGCACGATGATTTCGGTCCCCGGCTCGGTCGCGCGGCGTCTGGCCACGAACGCGTCCGCGAGTCGGCTCGATTGTCCGGCGTCGCCGAAAATGCTGGTCTTCACTTGTAGCAGGGTCATGGCATCGATCCTCGGATTCGAGCGTGATTGCTCGATGCCTTCATTGTTCTATTCAATTGTTCAATTAAAAAGCGCAAAATGTCGATGCGAACAGTCGATAAATTGGATCAATGACTTCGAAAACGGCCACTTCCGAGCGCGCCCCGCCCCGCGCGCGCGACGAGCGGGCGGGCACGCCCGAGCCGCGCATCACGCTGGAGCAGTGGCAGGCACTGGTCGCCGTCGTGGACGCCGGGAGCTATGCGAAGGCATCGCAGGCGCTCCACAAAAGCCAATCGACGCTCACCTATGCCGTGCAGAAACTCGAGTCGCTGCTTGGGGTCAAGGCATTCGAGATCCGCGGCCGCAAGGCGGTCCTGACGCCGACCGGCCAGATGCTGCACCGGCGCGCGCAGATCCTGCTCGACGAGGCGCGCGGCGTCGAGCAAGCGGCGAAGGTCGTGTCGGCGGGCTGGGAGCCGGAAATCCGGATCGCGGCGGACGTCGTCTTTCCATACGACCTCCTGCTCGAGGCTTTCGAGCGCTTCGGCGCGGAGAGCCCGCACACCCGGGTCGAGCTGATCGAATCGGTGCTGATGGGCAGCAGCGAGGCGCTGATCGAGCGGCGCGTGGACCTCGCGATCAGCGGCCAGGTCCCGCAGGGTCACGCATTCGAGGCGCTCGTCCGGCTGCGTCTGATCCCGGTCGCGCGTCCGGACCACGCGCTGCACCGGCTCGCCCGCCCGCTGACACAGCGTGACCTGCGCGCCCAGCGCCAGCTGGTCGTGCGCGAGTCGGACGCGCGACGCGCGACCCGGCCGACGCTCGAGGCTGCGCAGCGTTGGACGGTGAGCCACGTCTCGACGTCGATCATGGCGGCGACGATGGGACTCGGTTACGGGTGGTATGCGGAGGATCGCATCCGGCACGAGCTCGCCGCCGGAACGCTGAAGGAGCTTCCGATGCGCGACGGCGGCGAGCGCTACATCGAGCTCTACCTCGTGTACGCTGATCGCGAAAATGCCGGTCCCGGCACGTTGCGGCTTGCGCAGCTCGTCCGCGAGCGCACCGAGGAGGCGTGCTCGCGCAGGGGCGCGACTGGCACGACAACCCGAGGACGCGGAAGGGATCGTGGACAATCCATTTGATCTGAGCGACCGCATTGCGCTGGTCACCGGGGGCGCCTCGGGGCTGGGGCTCGGGATCGCGCGGGCGCTCGGGCGAGCCGGTGCGCAGGTCGTGCTGAACGGCCGCGATGCCGGAAAGCTCGACGCCGCCGCCGCGAACCTCGCGCGTGAAGGACTCGCGGTCTCGGTGCAGGCGTTCGACGTCTGCGATGCCTCCGCCGTCGGTGCCGGAATCGGTGCGATCGAGCAGCGCCACGGGCGCGTCGATATCCTCGTCAATAGCGCGGGCCTCAATCGCCGCGCAGCGCTGGACGCGATGACGCTGGACGCATGGCGGGAAATCCAGGCCACGAACGTCGAGGGTCCGTTCCTGGTCACGCGCGCGGCCCTGTCCGGCATGAAGTCGCGCCGCCGCGGCAAGATCATCAACCTGTGCTCGCTCGCCGCCGATCTCGGCAGGCCGCGGATCGTCGCCTATGCGGCCAGCAAGGGTGCGCTGCGGATGTTGACGCGCGCACTCGCCGTGGAGGTCGCGCCATTCAACGTGCAGGTGAACGGCATCGTCCCGGGGTTCGTGAACACCGAGATGAATGCCGACGTGATGGCCGATCCGGAATTCGTCGCTTGGGTCGAGCGGCGCACGCCGGCGGGTCGCTGGGCGATGCCCGACGACATCGCGGGCGGGGCGGTGTTTCTCGCTTCGCCGGCCGCGGATTACGTGACCGGACACCTGCTCCACATCGACGGCGGATTCGCTGCATCGTATTGAGCGACCGGGCATTTTCCGGTAGAATCCCTACGCTTCGGAGCGGGGAAGGGAAACCTTCCCCGTTTGCACGTCCAGAGCGCGCGCAACGTGCGCCCCGCGGCACGCACAACGCGCCCTTGGTGACCATGCACCACCCCTGATCGAGCTCGCGATGAACGCCGAGGAAGCCTCCGCCACGATGCCCGCGTTGTTCCCGGCTTGCACGCAGGGAATCCTCGCGCTGGCGGACGGAACGGTGCTCCGGGGTCGTGCGATCGGTGCGATCGGGCATGCGGTCGGCGAAGTTGTCTTCAACACCGCGATGACCGGTTACCAGGAGATCCTGACCGACCCGTCGTATGCCGGCCAGATCGTCACGCTGACGTATCCGCACATCGGCAACGTCGGCGTGAACCCGGAAGACGCCGAGTCGCGGCGCGTGTTTGCCGCCGGACTCGTCGTCCGCGACGTTCCATCGCTCGCGTCGAGTTGGCGCAGCAGCGAGGACCTGCCGACGTACCTGCGCCGGGCGGGCGTCGTCGGCATCGCCGACGTCGACACCCGCAGGCTGACGCGCATCCTGCGCGAAGGCGGTGCGCAGAACGGCTGCATCGCGGCCGCGACGACGATCGGCGATGGCGAGGTCGCCGATGCGATCGCGCGCGCGCGCGCAGCGCCGCCGATGGCGGGGCTGGACCTGGCGAAGGGGGTCTCCTGCAGCGAGCCCTACGACTGGACGTCGGGTGCTTGGGATCTCGGCACCGGCTACCGCGGAGTCGGCGAGGGAAGGTTCCACGTCGTGGCCTACGACTTCGGTATCAAGCACAACATCCTGCGTCTGCTCGCGGAGCGTCACTGCCGCTTGACGGTCGTGCCGGCGCAGACCTCAGCGCGCGACGCGCTGGCGCTCGCCCCGGACGGCATCTTCCTGTCGAACGGCCCGGGCGACCCCGAGCCCTGCGATTACGCGATCGCTGCGATTCGCGACCTCGTCGATGGCGCGATCCCGGTGTTCGGCATCTGCCTCGGGCACCAGTTGCTCGCGCTCGCCTCGGGCGCGCGCACGGTGAAGATGAAGTTCGGGCACCACGGCGCGAACCACCCGGTGCTCGACAAGGATACCGGGCGCGTGATCATCACCAGCCAGAACCACGGCTTTGCCGTCGATGCCGCGTCGCTGCCTCCGAACCTGCGCGTGACCCATGTCTCGCTGTTCGACGGCAGCCTTCAGGGCATCCTGCGCACCGACCGGCCGGCATTCAGCTTCCAGGGGCATCCAGAAGCAAGTCCCGGACCGCACGATGTCGCGTACCTGTTCGACCGTTTCGCGAAGATGATGGAGAAGAAATAGCCGTGCCGAAGCGGACCGACATCCAGAGCGTCCTGATCATCGGCGCCGGCCCGATCATCATCGGGCAGGCCTGCGAGTTCGACTACTCGGGGGCGCAGGCCTGCAAGGCGCTGAAGGAGGAGGGCTACCGCGTCGTCCTGGTCAACTCGAATCCGGCGACGATCATGACCGACCCTGAGATGGCGGATGTCACCTACATCGAGCCGATCACCTGGCAGGTGGTGGCGCGCATCATCGAGAAGGTGATCGCCCGCGAGCGCCCCGACGCCTGCCTGCCGACCCTCGGCGGCCAGACGGCCCTCAACGCCGCCATCGGGCTGGAGGAGGCCGGCGTCCTGGAGGCGTACGGCGTCGAGCTGATCGGGGCCAGCAGCACGGCAAT
>DASYXO010000107.1:0-2824 GCA_035934825.1 Casimicrobiaceae bacterium | reverse complement strand
CGAGGTGGGTGGTGACGACGCGCAGATCGCCCAGCGGCGTTGCCACCACGGCCTCGAGAGCGATGCGCGGCATCCCCGGTACCCCCGGATCGCAAGGGTAGGGCAGCAGGTGGCGGTAGACCTGCCGTACCGGAAGGCGCGACAGAATCATGTTTCCGAAACGCCTGCGGCGGCTGCCGTCGCCCGGCTGGTCGACCGCGATCGCAGGCACCGCCGTGTAGCCGGGCAGCAGCTGCGCGATCTCCGTGAACTGGTCGGCGTCGTTCGCGCCGGCGAGCCGCGGGTCGGGGTAGTTGTCGGCGACCTCCTGCAGGCACAGCAGGTCGAAATCGGCGAGGCGGCGCGCCTCGGCGACGATGCGCGCCGGGTCGACCCGGCCGTCGACACCGCGGCACCACTGCACGTTCCAGGTGACGAGGATCATCGGATGCCCGCGCGCATGAACGACTGCACGAATTGCCTCTGGAACAGCAGGAACGCGACCAGCAGCGGCCCGGTCGACAACAGCGTCGCCGCGCTGATGATCGACCAGTCGATGCCCTGGTCGGTCGACGAGAACACCTGCAGGCCGACGGTCACCGGGCGCGACTCGACCGAGTTGGTGATGATCAGCGGCCAAAGGAAGTTGTTCCAGTGGTAGGACACCGAGACCAGCGCATAGGCGAGGTAGGTCGGGCGCGCCAGCGGAACGTACACCTTCCACAGCGTCTGCAGCGGCGAACAACCCTCGACCCGGGCGGCCTCGTCGAGCTCGCGCGGCACTGTCTTGAACGTCTGCCGCAACAGGAAGATGCCGAACGCGCTGGCCATGTACGGGAGCCCGATCGACAGGATCGTGTCCTTGATGCCCAGCGCCGTCATCGTCCGGTAGTTCTCGACGATCAGCACGTCGGGCATCACCATCAGCTGCATCAGCACCAGCGCGAAGGCGATGTTGCGCCCGGGAAAGTCGAAGCGCGCGAACGCGTAGGCGGCGAGCGTCACCAGCACGAGTTGGGCGGCGAGCACCATCGTGACCAGCGCCACCGTGTTGACGAAATACCGCGCGAACGGCGCGGCGTGCCAGGCCTTCACGAAGTTGGCGAGCGTCCACGGCGCAGCCAGCGTGAAATTCGTCGAATACTCGGATGGGTGGAACGCCGTCCAGAACGCGTAGAGCAGCGGCAGCACCCACACGATGCCGAGCAGCCACGCCGCCGCGGTCTCGAGGCTGCGCTGGCCGCCGCCGGCGCCGAACGGGGCCCCTGCGGCAGGCGCGCCGGGCATCCGCGAGGAAACGGCGCTCATCGGCGATGCTCCCGGCCGCGGCAGGATGCGGTCATTGGTAGTGCGTCCTGCGCTCGAGGAAAGCGAACTGCAGCAGTGCGACGGCGCCGAGGATAGCCAGCAGCACCATCGTCAGCGCCGCGGCATACGACGAATCCCAGAACCGGAATCCGACCTCGTAGATGTAATAGAGCAGGAGTTCGGTGGCGTTGTCGGGTCCGCCGCGCGTCATCACGACGACGTGGTCGACCATCCGGAATGCGTTGATCACCGCATTGACCAGCACGAACAGCGTTGTCGGCATCAGCAGCGGGAACGTCACGCGGCGGAAGAAGTATGCGCGGGAGGCGCCTTCGATCGCCGCCGCCTCGGCAAGCTGCGGCGCCATCGACTGCAGTGCCGCGAGGTAGAAGATCATGAAGAAGCCGGCTTCCTTCCAGATCGCGACGACCATCAGCGCGGGCAGCGCCGTCGACCGCGTTCCCAGCCAGTTGTGGCCGGCGAAGCCGAGCCAGCCCAGGAACTGCTCGAGCAGCCCGTATTGAGGCGTGTAGAAGAACAGCCAGATGTTCGCGACCGCGATCATCGGCAGGATCGTCGGCGTGAAATATGCGAGCCTCAGGATGCCGCGACCCGGGATCCGGTTGTTGACCCAGATCGCCATCAGCAGGGCCAGCGCGATCGACAAGGGGATCGTGCCGACCGCGTACCACAGGTTGTTCTTCAGCGCCTGCCAGAAGATCGGGTCCTCGACCATGCTCCGGTAATTGTCGAGGCCCACGAACACCGACGGGTGATCGGCCCGCGCCGTCGAATCGAAGCTGTGCCACAGGTTGGCGATCGCCGGGTAGTGCGTAAACAGGGCGAGCAGCGTCATTGCGGGCAGCAACAGCAGCCACGCGTAGATCCATTCGCGAGTTCGCGTCATCTCATCCTCTTCCTCGCCCCGCTTGCGGGGAGAGGGCCGGGGTGAGGGACATTCGCCAAGGCGCCGACAATCACGTCCAGCACGTCATCCATCCTCAACAGCACATCATCGTCCCAGAATCGCAGCACACGCCAGCCGCCGCCTTCGAGCCAGGCACTGCGCCGATCGTCGTACGCACGCCGTTCAACGTGCTGCCCGCCATCCAGTTCGATGATCATCCTGCGCTCGACGCAGGCGAAATCGGCAAAGTACGGACCCATCGGATGCTGCCTTCGAAACTTCTGGCCGATGAGCCTTCGGTCGCGGAGCAGCCACCAGAGCCTCTGTTCGGCATCGGTCGAATCGCGGCGCAGCTGTCTTGCCCGTTGTACGCACCGTTCCCCCTGTTCCCTCACTCCGGTCCTCGGCCCCACGCAGTGGGGCAAAGGGAGCATGAATCGCGGGACGCGGAAGCCAGTATCGGCCGCTTGTTCCAGCTCGGTCGGCAGGTTTGGAAAATTCGACCCCTCACCCCAACCCTCTCCCCTCCGGGGAGAGGGAGCTCCGACGCCCTCACCCCGACGCTCGCCCCTCCGGGGAGAGGGAGAACGGCAAGGTTACTTGTAGCTGCGGAGCAGCCGGTCGGCGTCG
>DASYXO010000046.1:0-3217 GCA_035934825.1 Casimicrobiaceae bacterium | reverse complement strand
TGATGGCGGTGCCGTCGACGCGACGTTCGAGCGGCGCGACGGGCGCCTGGTCATTGCCGTCGGCGGGCAGGTCTTCGACGCGAAGGTCGTGCCCGAGGGCGACATCCGCCATGTGTTCGCGGACGGCGATCGCGCACGCCTGGCGCGCATCGATCCGCTCGCCCACGCGGGCGAGGTCGACGAGCACGGCGCGCGCCTGACTGCGCCGATGTCGGGGACCGTCGTCGCGGTCCTGGTGAAGGCGGGAGACCGCGTCGACCAGGGCACGTCGCTGGTCGTGCTCGAGGCGATGAAGATGGAGCACACGATCGCGTCGCCCTCGCGGGGCCGCGTCGTCGCCGTGAACTACGCGGTCGGCGACCGCGTCGCCGAAGGCGCCGATCTCGTCGACGTCGACGCGCAGGACCCGTGACGCCCGGGGCGCCGGATCGCCGGATTGGCACCGAGGCCGCCGCGAGGCTGCCGCGCAGGGTGCGACTGGTCGAGGTCGGTCCCCGCGACGGGCTGCAGAACGAGCAGGCCATCGTGCCCACCGACGTCAAGGTGGCGCTGATCGACATGCTGGCCGGCGCGGGTTTCCCCGCAGTCGAGGCGACGTCGTTCGTTTCGCCCAGGTGGGTGCCGCAGATGGCCGATGCCGCCGAGGTGATGGCGCGCATCACGCGCAAGCCCGGCGTCCGCTACCCGGTGCTGACCCCCAATCTCAAGGGTTTCGAGTCGGCGCTCGCCGCGGGGGCCGACGAGGTCGCCGTCTTCGTCGCGGCGTCGGAATCCTTCTCCAAGCGCAACATCAACTGCACGATCACCGAAAGCCTCGAGCGCGCGCGTCCGGTGTTCGATGCCGCGAAGCCGCGGGGCATGCGCGTTCGCGGCTATGTCTCGTGCGTGCTGGGCTGTCCCTACGAAGGCGAGGTCGATGCGTCCGCGGTCGCCGGCGTCGCGGCGGCACTGCATGCGATGGGTGCCTACGAGGTGTCGCTGGGCGACACCATCGGCACCGGCACGGCGGGCAGGACCCGGGCGTTGATCCGCTGCGTCGGCGAGCGGGTGCCGGTCGCCGCACTCGCCGGCCATTTCCACGACACCTACGGCCAGGCGCTCGCGAACGTCTATGCCGCACTGCAGATGGGAGTGGCGACCTTCGATTGCTCGGTGGCGGGGCTCGGTGGATGCCCGTATGCGAAGGGCGCGACCGGCAACGTCGCGAGCGAGGACGTTCTCTACCTGCTCGAGGGTCTCGGCATCGCGACCGGCGTGGACATGACGGCGCTGCGCCGCGCAGGGCGCTACATCTCGGGGTTCCTCGGACGCGCGAGCGCGTCGCGCGTCGCGCGCGCGCTGGACGCGAAGCAGCCGCTGGACGCATGAGCGACCCCAGCCGCGGTGCCTCGCCCCTGCCGCCTCTGCCACCTCGGCCACCCGCCGCGGTCGCATCGCCCTGCATCAGCGTATGCAGGATGGACGACGCGACCGGGCTGTGCATCGGTTGCCTGCGCACGCTCGACGAGATCGCCGCGTGGGGCACGCTCGACGACGACGCCCGGCGCGAGGTCTGGGTCGCGATCGCGCTGCGGCGCGAGGCGTCCCGGCATGGCGGGGACGACGGTGGCGCTGGCTGATCGCGCGCGTCCCGCGGATTCACGTCCGCTCGGCCGTCGGCGGGCGGGTGCCGAGCTCCGTCCGCGCGATCCGGCGCTACCCGGCGGCGCTGACGACGTCGTCGGCGATCAGCGCGTCGATCACCGCCTCGGCGAGTCCCGCCTCGGCGAGGACCTCGCGCGAATGCTCGCCCTGGCGCGGGGCATCGCGCGTCGCGGACGCTGCCGGCGGCAGGAGCCTGAACGGTGGCGCGAATCGGCGCGAGCCGTCCTTCCCGGTCACGACCATCCCGCGGGCGCGGAATTGCATATCGGCGAGTGCCTCGTCGAAGGTCAGCACCGGGCTCACGCAGCAGTCGGCGTGGGCGAGGCGTGCGGTCCAGCCCGCGAGCGTATCGGTCGCGAACACGCGCTCGAGCTCCGAGCGCACACCTGCGCCTTCGTCGCCCGTCGCGAACTGGCCGCTGATGAGGTCGCCGCGTCCGAGTGCCGCGCACAGCGCCCGCCAGAACTTCGCCTCCAGCGCGCCGACGGCGAGCCAGCGCGCGTCCTGGGTCTCGTAGACGCCGTAGCAGGGAAAGCCACCGGTCAGGAGGTCGGCACCGCGCGCTGCGACGCGGCCGCTGTCCTCGAGCGCGCCGAGCGCGAAGATCTGGTGCGCCAGCACGGCATCGGCCATCGCGACGTCGAGGTAGCGGCCGCGGCCATGCCGCAACGCCCCGATCAGTGCGCCGAGGATGCCGATTGCGGCCGTTGCCGCACCACCCAGCAGGTCGGCGATCTGCAGGCCCGCGAGCGCAGGCGGTCCACCGCGGACGCCGGTCTGGTCGAGGACCCCCGCGTAGCCCAGGTAGTTGATGTCATGTCCGGCGAGCGTCGACCGCGGGCCGGTCTGGCCATAACCCGACAGCGAGCAATAGACGAGCCGCGGGTTGAGTGCGAGCAGGGCCTCGTGGCCGATGCCCAGCGTGCCGACCACGCCGGGGCGAAATCCTTCGACGACGATGTCGGCGTCTTTCGCCAGCGCCAGAAAAGCGTCGCGTCCGCGCGGCGACTTGAGGTCGATGGCGAGCGAGCGCTTGTCGCGATTGATCGCCCGGTACCATGTGGTCATCGGGCGGCGCGGCGCGGCCTGCGGATCGGATGAAAGCGTCCGAGCGTAGTCGCCCGCACCGGTGTCCTCGATCTTGACGACGTCGGCGCCCAGATCCGCCAGGTAAAGCGTGCACATCGGCCCCGGCAAGAGCCGCGTCAGTTCGAGGACGCGGACACCGGCGAGCGGGGCGCTCACGGCGGGTGGGCGTCGGGGATGCGCAGCGCGCGCTTGATCGCGCGTGCCGTCGCGAGCGCTTCGTCGAGCGTTCCCCCGAGGCAGGTGACGTGGCCCATCTTGCGTCCCCGCCGGGCTTCGCGCTTGCCGTAGAGGTGGAGCTTGGCGGCGGGGTGCGCGAGCGCGCGCCGCCAGTCGGGCTCGCGCGGCTCGCGCTGTCCTGCGTCCTGGAACCAGATGTCGCCCAGCAGGTTGACCATCACCGCGGGCGTGTGCTGCGACGTGTCGCCGAGCGGCAAGGCGGCGAGCACCCGCGCCTGCTGCTCGAACTGCGAGGTCACGCAGGCGT
>DASYXO010000390.1:0-2285 GCA_035934825.1 Casimicrobiaceae bacterium | reverse complement strand
GTCGGGATGTATTTCCACGGGACGGCGATCGCCTACCTCGAGCACCGCGCGCGCTTCCTCGCGCCGGTGCGCGCGGGCAACACGCTGACCTCGCGGTGGGCCGTCGCCGGGCTGCTCCCGAAATCCGCGCATCACGGCGGGATCGTCGTGCTCGCGGGCAAGGCGACGATCCAGGACGGGACTCCGGTCGCCGAAGCCGACGCCAAGATCCTCGTCGCCGCGCGCTGAATCGTGCCGGGGCCCCGGTGGTCGGTCAGTCCGCGAGGGCGCGCACGCACTGGGCGACGAGGTCGGGACCGCGATAAATCAGTCCCGTGTAGAGCTGCACCAGTGACGCCCCCGCCGCGATCTTCTCGCGCGCATCGTCGGCGCAAAGGATGCCCCCGACGCCGATGATCGGAAGCGCACCGCCGAGTTCCGCCGCGAGGATTCGCAGCACCGCTGTCGAGCGCTCGCGCAGCGGCGCACCCGACAATCCGCCGGCCTCGTCTGCATTTGGCAGACCGGCGACGCCGTCGCGCGCAATCGTCGTGTTCGTCGCGATCACGGCGTCGATCCGGTGGCTGACCAGCAGCCGCGCGATTCCGCGCAGCGCATCGTCCTCGAGGTCGGGCGCGATCTTCACTGCCAGGGGTACGCGGCGCCCACGCGCGTGCGCAAGCCGGTCGCGCTCGCCGACGATGCGCTCGAGCAGCGCCGATAGCGCGTCCTCGGACTGGAGCTCGCGCAGGCCGGTGGTGTTCGGCGACGAGATGTTCACCGTCACATAGCTCGCGCAATCGTAGACGGCCTGCAGGCAGGTGAGGTAATCGTCCGCCGCGCGTTCGTTGGGCGTGTCGGAATTCTTGCCGATGTTGACGCCCAGCACGCCGCGGTAGCCGGAGCGCGCGACGTTCGCGACGAAGCGCTCGACCCCGAGGCTGTTGAATCCCAGCCGGTTGATCAGGCCCTGCGCCGCGACGACCCTGAACATACGCGGGCGCGGATTCCCCGGCTGCAGCCGCGGCGTCACCGTTCCCGCCTCGAGGAAGCCGAAGCCCAGGGTCGCCAGCCCTGCGAGGTGCCCGGCATTCTTGTCGAGGCCGGCCGCCAGTCCGACCCGGTTGGGAAAGCGGATGCCCATCACCTCGACCGGAGAGGGAGCGAGGCGCGGTGCGACCAGCCAGGCGATGCCGGTCTTCGCGGCGGCGTCGAGGCCCGCGAATGCGATCTCGTGCGCCAGCTCGGGGTCGGCCGCGAACAGCAGCGGGCGAAACAGCGGATAGAGTTTGTGCATCGGCGCGGCGTGCCTTGGGCGGACAATGGTGCCTGATGCGCGAAGCGCGCGCGATGATACCATTGGCCGCAGCCACACCATGCTCATGCCGTCGCGCCGCCGCACGCTCGTCATCCTCGCGATGGCATTTGCGGCCTGCGCGTCCGGGCGGGCCGCGCGCGCCCTGCCCCGCGGCGGGGCGAGAGCGCCCGCGGCGCTCAAGTACGCGAATCGGCGCGACGTGCGCCGCTTCATCGACGAGCTCGTGCGCGACGAAGGATTGCCGAGAGCGAGCCTCGTGCGCTGGCTGGGCGACGCGCGCTACCAGGAGACAATCGTCGCCGCGATGCAGCGGCCGCTGCTCGCTCCTCCGAAGTGGTACGAATATGCGCCGCGATTCCTGGACGAGGAGCACATCGGCGCCGGCGTCGAGTTCTGGTTCGCGCACGAGCAGGCACTCGACCGTGCCGAGACCGAGTTTGGCGTTCCCCCGGAAATCGTCGTCGCCATCGTCGGCGTCGAGTCGTTCTACGGCCGCAATACCGGGGGCTTCCGCGTTCTCGATGCGCTGACCACCCTCGCCTTCGACTATCCGCGCCGGGCTCCGTATTTCCGCAACGAGCTGCGCGAGTTCCTGCTCCTTGCCCGCGACGAGAAGCTTTCGCCGCTGACTCCCCGCGGATCCTACGCGGGTGCCATGGGGCTTCCTCAGTTCATGCCCGGCAGCATGCGGCGCTACGCGATCGATTTCGACGGCGACGGACGCATCGATCTGTGGACCAGCGGCGACGACGTCGTCGGCAGCGTGGCCAATGACCTCGCGCGCCAGGACTGGGTCCGCGGCCAGCCGGTCTGGTCTAAGGCGACGGTCGCCGCGTCGCAGCGCGACGCCGCGCTGGCCAGGCTCGATGGCGGGATCAGTGAGCGTCGCCCGCTCGCCGCATGGAATGCCGATGGGGTCGCCGCCGCCGGCGCTGCGGATCCAGCGGTGCGGGAGCCCGTGGGGCTGCTGCTCCTCGAGGAACGGCCC
>DASYXO010000388.1:0-3873 GCA_035934825.1 Casimicrobiaceae bacterium | reverse complement strand
ACCCTGGTCGAGGACGCCGATCTTCCCGCATGGTCGCGCGATTTTCGTGCCCTGGGGGGACGCGTCGTCGCCGCCGTCGTGCGGGACGGCCAGAGTCTCTATGCCGGAGATCTCGCCGGCCGCGTCGCGATTGCGATCGGGAACGAGGGCAGCGGCCTCTCGGTGGCGCTGCTCGCCTGCGCCGACCTTCGGGTGACCATTCCGATGGCGGCAGGCAACGAATCCCTCAACGCCGCGGCCGTCGCCGCGATCGTCCTGTTCGAGAGCCTGCGCCAGCGCCTCCTTCCGCGTTGACCCCGGACGAGCTGCGGGATTCCGACTGCGGGCGCCATCGCCGGCGTGCTTCCGGTCAGTAGGCGTGCCGCGCGAGCTTCGCCCGATGCAGGACCGTCGTTGCGATCTCCTCGATCGATTTCGACGTCGTGTCGAGCATCGGGATCGCGTACTGCTGCATCAGGTGCTCGGCTTCGCGGATCTCGTGGCGGCAGTTCTCGAGCGTCGCGTAGCGACTGCCGGGACGGCGCTCCTCGCGGATGTCGCGCAGCCGCTCGGGCTGGATCGTGAGTCCGAACAGGCGCTCGCGATGCGGCATTACGCTCGCGGGCAGGCGGCGGTCGGCGAAGTCGTCGGGTGTCAGTGGAAAATTGGCGGCGCGCACGCCGAACTGCAGCGCGAGATAGAGCGATGTCGGGGTCTTGCCGCAACGCGAGACGCCAACCAGGATCACCTGCGCCTTGTCGAGATCGCGGGTGACGGCACCGTCATCATGCGACTGGGTGAAATTGATCGCTTCCATGCGCGCGAAATATTCGTGGCTGTTGGCGACGCCGTGCGAGCGTCCCGCCGCGTGCGAGCTCTTCGCGCCCAGCTCGGCTTCCAGAGGCTGGATGAAGATCTGGAACATGTCGAGCGTGAGTGCGTCCGCGTCGCGGCGGATCATTTCGCTCATCGCCTCGTCGACGACCGAGCTGACGACGATGGGCCGCTTGCCTTCGACGGCGGCGGTCGCATTGACCTGGCGGACCGCCTCGGCGACCTTCTCGACCGAGTCGACGAAAGGAATGGTGATCCGCCTGAAGCGGATGTCCTCGAACTGCGTCAGCAGGCTGCTGCCGAGCATCTCGGCGGTGATGCCGGTGCGATCGGAGATGAAGAAGACGGTGCGGTGGTCCGGCATTAGGGCTGCGGCGAGCGAGGGGCGGGTGCAGATGCAGGACTACCAGTCCGCCCACACCGGGTCGACGGTGTCGGGCATCGGCGGCAACTGGCCGAGCTCCCATCGGCTCTCGCCCGGTCCGTGCCAGTCGGAGCCGGAGGATGCCTTGAATCCGAACACCCGCGCAGACGCGGCGAAATCCGCCGACTGCGCCGTGGTATGCGACGGCGAGACGACTTCGATCGCGTCCCCGCCCAGGTCGCGGAACTCGGCGAGCAGCCTGCGCATGCCGGTGGTCGTGAGCCTGTAGCGTCCCGGATGCGCGATGACCGCGCGGCCCCCCGCGCCATGGATCCAGTCAACGGCATCGCCCAGCGTCGGCCACGCGTGCGCAACATAGCCGGGCTGGCCCCGCGTCAGGAAGCGGCGGAACGCGTCCTTCATGTCGCGCACGTGCCCCGAGTCCACCAAGTGCCGGGCGAAATGCGTCCGCGAGATCGACTGGTCACTCGCCGCGTGCGCGCGGGCGCCCTCGAACGCATCGGGCACGCCCGCGGCTGCCAGCGACTCGCCGATCCTGCGCGCGCGCTGATCGCGGCTGCTGCGGACTGCGGCGAGGCCCTCGATCAGCGCCCGGTTCGAAGGGTCGATTGCGAGTGCGACCACGTGCACGGTATCGTTTTCCCAAGTCACCGACAACTCCGCGCCGTCGATGAAGGTGATCTCGGCGTCCAGCGCGGCCCCGCGCGCCTCGTCGAGCCCCGCGAGCTGGTCATGGTCGGTCAACGCGACGACCTCGACACCGTTGGCCGCCGCACGCCGCACCACGTCGGCCGGGGAAAGCAGGCCGTCGGAACAGGTCGAGTGACAATGCAGATCGTAGCGCGCCATTCGGGCATTTTACCAAGTCGCCCCGGGCGCCACGGCGAAGCGATACCGGACCGGGTCGGCAGTCGCGATGGTCGATTTTTCCCGGAAACTGGGGATTCCCCACCTGCGGCCCGTTTTCCCCGCATTTCATTCGCCACCGGACGCCGCCTGTCGGCCCCTCTTGCATAAGCGCAGCGTTCGCGCAAGGATATGCCATTGGTATAGCATGGGCCTGCGGCGATCATGCGAGGCCAGCCGTCAAACCGGGAGTGTGCGACGTGAAGTTCTTCGACCGTGTGCTGAATCCCCGCGAAATCCGGCGGCGGCTCGGCATGAACCAGGAACAGTTCTGGACCCAGATCGGCGTCACCCAGAGCGGTGGATCGCGCTACGAGAGCGGGCGTGAAATGCCACGGCCGGTCAAGGAGTTGCTGCGGCTCGTTCATGTCGAGCAAATCGACCTTTCGCAAGTGAAGCGCGTCGATTTCGAGATCATCAGCTACCTGAAGGAATCGCACCCGGATCTGTACCGCAACCTGCGTCGCGCCGCGCGCGGCCGCGGCGCGGTCGGATCGATTTCCGGCGTCCCGGACATCCCCGGGCCGGAGGCCACCGACGACATGCTCCCGGCGACGGCATCGGGCGTTCCGTACGGCGGCGTACGCGACGTCTAGCGGCATCCTCGCCTGCGCGCCATAGCCGGGCGCGCCGATCTCCTCGCTTGCCCGCGCGACCGCCGCCATGCGATCGCACGCTCGCGTGCACGCCGATGCGGACAGACCCTCGCATCCGGCTTGGTAGAATCGGCGACCGCGCCTGCACGTCGCGGCGCAGCACATCCATCGACTCGATCCCCCGAGGTCCTGCATGACCGAAGTTTCCCGCGTCGTTCCCCTCGAGCGCCTGCGCATGGGCGATCTCGAACAGGTAGGCGGCAAGAATGCGTCACTCGGCGAAATGATCGGCGAGCTCGCCGCAGCCGGCATCCGCGTGCCGGGAGGCTTCGCCACGACGGCCGCAGCATTCCGCGAGTTCCTCGCCCACGAGGGCCTGGGGGACCGGATCCGCGCAGCGCTGGCCGAGCTCGACATCGAGGACGTCAATGCGCTGGCACGGGTGGGTTCGACGATCCGCGGATGGATCAGCGCGGCTCCGCTGCCGAAGGCGCTCGTCGCCGACATCGAGCGCGCGTGGCGGGCATTGGGCAGCGACGCGACGACCGCCTCGTTCGCCGTCCGCTCTTCGGCCACCGCCGAGGACCTGCCCGATGCCTCGTTTGCGGGTCAGCAGGAGACATTCTTAAATATCAATGGCTTGGATAATATTATTCAAGCAATACGGCATGTGTTTGCATCCCTATACAACGACCGAGCCATTACTTACCGGATCCACCATGGGTTCGCTCACGAGGACGTCGCCTTGTCCGCCGGGGTGCAGCGGATGGTCCGTAGCGACAAGGGCTCCGCCGGCGTGATGTTCACGCTCGACACCGAGTCCGGCTTCGACCAGGTCGTGCTGATCACCTCGTCCTACGGCCTTGGCGAATCGGTCGTCCAGGGCGCGGTCAATCCCGACGAGTTCTACGTCTACAAGCCAAACCTCGAGGCCGGGCGTCCCGCGCTGCTGCGCAAGACCACCGGCAGCAAGGCGACGAAAATGGTCTTCGGCAGCCACCCGTCCGCGGGAAAATCCACCGCGGTTCTCGACGTCGACGTGGAGGCGCGCGCACGCTTCTCGCTGACCGACGCACAGGCCGAGGAGTTGGCACGCTACGCCGTGGCCATCGAGCGCCATTACGGGCGCCCGATGGACATCGAATGGGCGCTCGACGGCGAGGACGGCAAGCT
>DASYXO010000386.1:0-2687 GCA_035934825.1 Casimicrobiaceae bacterium | reverse complement strand
CGCACAACCTGCTGGACTACACGTTGCCGCGCTTCGGCATCGACACGACCTTCGTCGACCCGCGCGACATCGACGCCTGGCGCGCGGCCATCCGGCCGCAGACACGGCTGCTGTTCGGCGAGACGCTGGGCAATCCGCGGCTCGAGGTTCTCGACATTCCGACCGTGGCGTCGCTCGCGCACGAGCACGGCCTGCCGTTGCTCGTCGATTCGACGTTCACCACACCCTGGCTCATCCGACCTTTCGAGCATGGGGCCGACCTCGTTTTCCATTCGGCGACCAAGTTCCTGTCGGGCCACGGCGTGGTCATCGGCGGCCTCCTCGTCGATTCCGGGAGCTTCGACTGGGACGCCGAGGTTGTGCGCGGCAGGTTCCCTACGCTGACCGAGCCTTACGCCGGCTTCCACGACATGGTCTTCGCCGAGGAGTCGACGACGGCCGCGTTCCTGCTGCGCGCGCGCCGCGAGGGGATCCGCGATTTCGGCGCGTGCATGGCGCCGACGACGGCGTTCCAGATCCTGCAGGGAATCGAGACCCTGCCGGTGCGCATGGCCCGCCACATCGAGAACGCACGAGCGATCGTCGATTTCCTGCGCGAGCATCCGCTGGTCGCCGGCGTCGGCTATCCGGGGTTGCCCGAACATCCCGATTACTTGCTCGCGCAAAAGCTGCTACCCCGGGGCTGCGGCGCGGTGTTCAGCTTCGACCTGCGCGGAACGCGCGAGCAGGGACGGCGCTTCATCGACGCGCTGCGATTGTTCTCGCATCTTGCGAACGTCGGAGACGCGAAATCGCTGGTGATCCACCCTGCGTCGACGACGCATTTCCGGATGTCGGCCGAAGACCTGCTGCGCGCGGGGATCACCGAAGGGGCGATCCGGCTGTCGATCGGCCTCGAGGACCCGTCCGACCTGATCGAGGACCTGTCGCGGGCGCTGTACGCGGCAGGCAAGCCCTGATGCGGCTCGCGGTTGCGGGGCGCGGGGTCTACGCCTACACCGGGACCCGGGCAGCCGACCCGGCGCTGCCGACGATGCTGTTCGTGCACGGTGCGGCCGGCGACCACGGCGTCTTCGCGCTGCAGTCGCGCTACTTCGCGTGGCATGGTTGGAACGCTTTAGCGGTCGATCTTCCGGGCCACGGGCGCTCCGAGGGACCGGCGCTCGAGGACGTGGCCGCGATTGCCGACTGGATCGCGGCCGTCGTCGCTGCCGCAGGCGCGCGCGACGCGGTGCTGGTCGGCCACTCGCTGGGCTCGCTGGCGGTGCTCGACTGCGCGGCGCGCCATCCCGGGAGCGCGGCGCAGATCGCGCTGCTCGCGCCGGCGGCGCCGATGCCCGTCGCCGAAGAGCTGCTCGCCGCCGCCGCGCGCGACGACCACCTCGCCTGCGAGCTCATCAACGGCTGGTCCTTCGGCCCGGCGGGCCAGCTCGGCGGCAACCGCAATCCCGGGTTGTGGATGCCGGGCAACTCGATGCGCCTGTTGGAGCGCACGCAGGCCGGCGTGCTGTCGACCGATCTCCTCGCCTGTCATCGCTACGAAGGTGCCCTGGCGTCCGCGGCTGCGGTCGGGTGCCCTGCGCTGGTGATCATGGGTGAGCGCGACGTCATGGCCCCGCCGCGCGATGCGCAGGCGCTCATCGGCGCGCTGAAGAACGTGCGCAGCGTGACCGTCCCCGGCTGCGGCCATTCGCTGATGGTCGAGCAGCCCGACGCGGTGCTGGACGCGCTGCGCCGGTTCGTAGGCACCGCCCCGGCCGGGCGCTGAGTCCGGCCGACGGGAGCGCGCATGCTCACGCCACGGATCTTCGTCGGCGACGCGAAGCCGACGCCCTGCGCAGGCGAGGAGTTCCCGCTGCCTCCCGCGGCGGCGCGCCATGTCGCGCAGGTACTGCGGATGCGACGCAACGACACGTTGGCGCTCTTTGCGGGCACCGCGGGCGAATACACGGCCACGATCATCCGCATCGACCGGCATGGCGTCGTCGTGCAGGTCGAACGGTTCGTGGAAGTCGAGCGCGAGGCGGCGCGGCCGCTCACGCTGGTGCAGGCGACGATTGCCGCCGACATGATGGATCTCGTCGTGCGCAAGGCAGTCGAGCTCGGCGCATCCGCGATCGTTCCCGTCCAGGCCGCGCGCAGCCAGGCGCTCGCGCCGGACCGGGCGACGCGTCGCATGATTCACTGGCGCCGGATCGCGATCGCGGCCTGCGAGCAGTGCGGTCGCAATCGCGTGCCGTCGGTCGCGCCGGTCGTCGCGTGGTCCGACTGGCTGGCAGGTGCGGGCGACGCTCAGGCGCCGATCGCCATCCTCGACCACGAAGCCGCGCGATCACTGGCGAGCGTCGCCGCCGCATCTGCGCCGCGCACGCTGGTCATCGGCCCCGAAGGCGGATTCACGCATGACGAGATGGGGGCGGCGCTCCGGTGCGGAGCGATCCCGGCGCACCTGGGTCCGCGGGTGCTGCGCGCGGAGACCGCGGCGCTCGCCGCGCTTGCGATCGTCGGCGCGCCGGGCTGACTGGCCATCGGTGTCGAGGGGAGACGGCGAGACGGGGCACGCGCTGCCCCCGGCGCCGTTCGGACTCGCGCGGAGTCAACGCGCCGCGTTGTCGCCCGCGATCAGTATGCTGCAGCGCACGCGCTCGATCAGCAGCGAGTCGATCGACCCGCGCCACCATCGCAAC
>DASYXO010000379.1:0-2467 GCA_035934825.1 Casimicrobiaceae bacterium | reverse complement strand
TCGCCTTCGAGGATCTGGCTGCGCACGACCTTCGCCTCGACGTCGAACAGGATGTTGCCGACGTGGCGCCTGGCGTCGGGAGACGCATCGGCCGGCAGGGCCTCGGCTTCGACCCTGGCGGCGATCTCCTTCAGGCGCTGCTGGCGCTCCTGCTTCGAGCGCGTCGAGTACGCCGCGCGCACATCGGCCTCGGCGAGCGCAGCGACCCGGTCGATCAGTGCCTGGTCCTTGGGCGGAGGCTGCCAGTCCCACATCGGCTTGCCGCCTTCCTCGACCAGCTGGTGGATGAGTTCGATGATGGCCTGCTGCTGCTGGTGTCCGAACACCACGGCACCCAGCATCACGTCCTCGGGCAGCTCCTGCGCCTCGGATTCGACCATCAGCACGGCAGCCTCGGTGCCCGCGACGACGAGGTTCAGCTGCGAGGTCGCGAGCTCGGTTTTCGACGGATTGAGGATGTATTGACCGTTGGCGTAACCCACGCGGGCGGCGCCGATCGGTCCGTTGAACGGAACGCCCGACAGCGACAACGCCGCCGACGCGCCGATGATCGCCGGAATGTCGGGATCGATCTCGGGGTCGACCGACATCACCGTCGCAACGATCTGGACGTCATTGTAGAGACCGTCGGGAAACAGCGGCCGGATCGGACGATCGATCAGGCGCGAGGTCAACGTCTCCTTTTCGGACGGGCGCCCTTCGCGCTTGAAGAATCCACCGGGGATCTTGCCCGCGGCATAGGTCTTTTCCTGGTAGTCGACGGTCAGCGGAAAGAAATCCTGGCCCGGTTTCGCCTGCTTGGCCGCAACTGCGGTAACCAGCACGACGGTGTCACCGAGGCTGACCATGACGGCGCCGGCCGCCTGGCGCGCAATCTCGCCGGTTTCCAGCGTCAGCGTGTGGGCGCCGTAGGCGATCGACTTCTTGATGGGGTTCGGCACGTTGTCCTCGCAATTCGAAAATGACAATGGCCGCGTGCGACGACGCGGCCATTGCGAATGGTTATCAGGCGGGAGCCGGCAGGCGCTGCATCGCGGCCGCGGCAATAAGGATCCCGATCAACTCCGTCGGAGCGCCCTGACGGCGCTCGATGGAGCCGCCGCGAGTCGTTGCGCCAGGCGCATCACTTGCGCAGGCCCAACTTCTCGATCAGCGAGCGATAGGTGTCGGTGTTGCACGACTTGAGGTAGTCGAGGAGCTTGCGTCGGCGCGACACCATCCGCAGCAGACCGCGCCGCGAGTGGTGATCCTTGACGTTTTCCTTGAAGTGATCGGTAAGCCCGTTGATGCGGGCGGTCAATAGCGCGATCTGGACCTCGGGGGACCCCGTGTCGCCCTTTGTGCGCTGGTTTTCGGCGATGACCTTCGCCTTTTCGGCTACCGTGACGGCCATGTGTATTCCTTGTTCTCTCTCGTTCGTTCACCTTCGGGCAAGAGATCGATTATAGCGTGGAAAACGCTTAGTTTTCAAGAAGCTCGCCAATTGCGGCCGGGACTAGGCTGCGGGCGGCGCGTCGGCGATCACGCGTCGCGGCCGCGCCTCGCCTTCCGCAGCATCGGCGATGCCCAGCAGCGCACCATCGCAGTACACCGCCACGATCCCGTCGAACCGTGCCGGCGCAACGATGGCTGCGCCCTGCAGGAAGCGCCTTGCCGTCGCAGCCTCGACGTGCAGCGCCGGCAGCTGCGCCGTGAGCGACGACACCGGCAGCAGGCAGCCGTCGCGCACCAGGTTCTCCATCGCCGCCAGGGCATCGATGGTGTGCGCATCGCCGATGTCGAATCCGCCGCTTGCCGTGCGTCGCAATGCGGCCAGGTGCGCGCCGCAACCCAGTGCCTCGCCCAGATCGGAGGCGAGCGCGCGTACGTAGGTCCCCTTGCTGCACAGGACGTCGACGACCGCATCCGGCGTAATCCATTCCACCAGCGTCAGCGATTGGACGACGATATTTCGCGCAGCGCGCGGGATCTCGACCCCGGCGCGCGCGTACTCGTAATAGGGGCGCCCCTGGAATTTCAGCGCCGAGTGCGCGGGCGGGACCTGGCTCTGCGGACCGACGAAGCGCGCCAGCGCCGCGGCGAGGTCTGCGACGTTGGTTGTCACCGGCCGCGTCGCCACGACGTCGCCCTCCGCATCCTGCGTCGTCGTCGCCACGCCGAAGCGGAAGGTGGCGAGGTAGCGCTTCGGCGCGTCGAGCAGCAACTGCGCGAACTTGGTGGCTTCCCCGAGGCAGATCGGCAGCAACCCTGACGCCAGGGGATCAAGGGTCCCCGTATGCCCCGCCTTGTTGGCGTTGTAGAGGCGCTTGACCTGCCCGAGCGCCGCGCTGGACGTGATGCCCGCAGGCTTGTCGAGGAGCAGCACGCCGTCGACACGACGTCGCGGCGGGCGCCGCGGTGCCGCGCCGCCGGATAATGGGGTCGGGGAAAATGGGGTCAGAGCTGTAATTCTCGGGAATATGGGGTC
>DASYXO010000343.1:0-2892 GCA_035934825.1 Casimicrobiaceae bacterium | reverse complement strand
CGTCGTCGGGGACGTCGGGGAAAACGTGGTGCGTCCCGGGTTTCCCAAAAACGTGGTGCGTCCCGGGTTTCCGACGGAATCCGCAGCGTCGCATGGGCAGCGCGCGGACTATGCGACGATCGGCGGCTGGGTACCGGAATGCGCCCGAGTGCTGGACCTGGGCTGCGGCGACGGAGCGTTGCTCGCGTACCTCGCCGCGAAGCGGCAGGCCACGGGCTATGGCATCGAGATCGACGACGCGGGTGTATTGGCGAGCGTGCGCAGCGGGACCAACGTCGTGCAAAGCGACCTCGAGCGCGGACTTGCCGGATTCGATGATGCGGCGTTCGATGTCGTGATCCTGTCGCAGACGCTGCAGGCGATGCGGCGCATCGAGGCGATCGTCTCTGAAATGCTGCGCGTCGGACGCGAGGCGATCATCACGTTCCCGAATTTCGGCCACTGGTCGCACCGGTTGCAGATCCTGCGCGGCCGCATGCCCGTATCCTCGTCGCTGCCCTACGAGTGGTACGACACGCCGAACATCCATCTCTGTACGGTGGCCGATTTCGATGCCTTCCTCGCCGAGCGCGGCCACCGCATCGTCGACCGTGTCGTCCTGGCCGGGGGGCGGCCGGTCAGCCTGCTCCCCAACCTGACCGGCGAGCTCGCGATCTACCGTTTCCGCCAGGCATGACCCCGACGGGCCGCCCCGAGGGCGAATACCGGAGTACGCAACGCACAGGCGGCTCGGTTTTCGCCGAATCCTGGCGCGAAGCGCTCTTCAACCGGCGAATGCTGATCTGCGTGTTCACAGGCTTCTCGTCGGGCATGCCGCTGTACCTGCTGATCAATCTGCTGCCGGCGTGGCTGCGCAGCGAAGGTGTCGACCTCAAGACCATCGGCTTCTTCGCACTGATCCAGCTGCCCTACACCTGGAAATTCCTGTGGTCGCCGCTGATGGACCGCTACGCGCTGCCGCTGCTGGGCCGCCGCCGCGGCTGGATGCTGGCGACCCAGTTCGCGCTGCTTGCCACGATTCCGCTGTTTGGCACGCTGCATCCGCAACGCGACATCTGGTCGATCGTCGCGCTGTCGACGGTGGTTGCGCTGTTCTCCGCGAGCCAGGACATCGTGCTCGACGCGTTCCGCCGCGAGATCCTTCCCGACGCCGAGCTGGGGCTCGGTACGTCGATCCACGTCAACGCCTACCGGATCTCGAGCCTCGTGCCCGGCGCCTTGGCGCTGATCCTGGCCGACCGGATGCCCTGGTCCGGCGTCTATGCGATCACCGCGCTGTTCATGCTTCCGGGCATCGGACTCGCCCTGTTCGCGCGCGAGCCGGCGCTGGTCAGGGGCAGCCCGCTGACGCTCCAGGAAGCGGTGGTCGAGCCGTTCCACGAGTTCGTCACGCGCCGCGGCGTCCGCACGGCGCTGACAGTGCTGGCGTTCATCTTTCTCTACAAGCTCGGCGACAGCATGGCCACCGCGCTGGCCACGCCGTTCTATCTGGACCTGGGCTTCAGCAAGACCGACATCGGGCTCGTGGCCAAGAACGCGGGCCTGTGGCCGAGCGTCATCGGCGGCCTGCTCGGCGGACTGTGGATGGTCAGGATCGGGATCAACCGCGCGCTGTGGCTCTTCGGGGTCGTGCAGGTCGTGTCGATCCTCGGTTACGCGTGGCTCGCCGCGGTGCAGCGTCCGGACCTGTGGATGCTCGGATGGGTAATCGCCTTCGAGGCGCTGGGCGTCGGGCTCGGGACCGCGGCATTCACCGCCTACATCGCGCGCACCACCGATCCGCGCTACACGGCGACCCAGTTCGCGCTGTTCACGAGCCTCGCGGCGGTGCCGCGGACGATCGTCAATGCATCGACCGGGTGGATCGTCGATAACACCGGGTGGTTCGCGTTCTTCCTGTTGTGTACGGCGCTGGCGTTGCCGGGGATGGCACTGCTCTTGCGTGTCGCACCATGGGGTGCCGACCTCCCGAGGGAAGCGGAAAAGGCATAGCATCGACATGGCATTGCCGACATTCACCGACGACGCCCTTGCGTCGCCGGTCGAGGTGCGCAACGACGCAACGATGGACGCAAAGAAATTCAGCGCGATCGCGCATCGCGACCACGACTACTGCAATCCGGTCTCGGCGGCCAAGATCGAGCGCCTGCTCGACATGCTGCCGCTCGACGCGACGTCGCGGGTGCTCGATCTCGGCTGCGGGCGCGCCGAGCTGTGCCTGCGCATCATCGAGCGCTTCGGGTCGATGGCGGTCGCGATCGACAACTCGTCGCCGATGCTCGACGCTGCGCGCGAGCGTGCCGAATGGACGGGTGCACTGGGCAGGTTGCACCTCGACAACGTCGACATCGCGGATTTCGAGGCCGACCCCGAGACGTTCCACCTGTCGGTGATGCTGGGTGCCGGCGGCATCGATGGCGGGATGGCGGGCATCTGCCGCAAGCTCCGGACCTGGACCAAGTCGGGCGGTTACGTGCTCATCGGCGAGGGTTACTGGCGGCGGCGTCCGCACCCTAAGTACCTGGCGTTCCTGGGCGGCGATGCCCACTATCTCGACCATGCCGGCAACGTCAAGGCCGGCGTCGACGCGGGGCTGGTCCCGATGCACGCGACGACGGCGTCGGAAGACGAGTGGGACGAATACGAGTGGAAATACCTGCGTTCGATCGAGCGCTATGCCCGGGAGCAGCCCGACGATCCGGAAGTCCCCGCGATGCTCGATCGCGTGCGCCGCTGGCGCGACGCCTACCTGCGCTGGGGCCGCGACAGCCTCGGATTCGCGACCTACCTGTTCTACCGTCCGGGCCAGTATGTCGGGTGATCGCAGGCGCCGGTTTCGGCGCCTGCGGGCGGTCACGGAAAGCTGTCCAGCGCCTCGACGATGCCGAGCCA
>DASYXO010000342.1:0-6813 GCA_035934825.1 Casimicrobiaceae bacterium | reverse complement strand
CGACGCTGAGCACGAGGCTCCAGCCCAGCCAGGGATGGCTTTCGGTCAGGCCGCTGATGTCGCTGATGCGCTGCGTGCCTTTGACCTGGGCGACATGACCGACGGCGAAAAAGATTCCGGACTTGGTCAGGCTGTGCATCGTCATGTGCAGCAGCCCGGCAAAATTGGCGAGCGGCCCGCCCATGCCGAACGCGAACGTGATGATCCCCATGTGCTCGATCGACGAATAGGCGAAGAGGCGCTTGATGTCGCGCTGCCGGGCGAGCAGGAACGCGGCGACGACCACCGACAGCAGGCCGAAACCCATCATCAGGTTCCTGGCGAAAGCGCCCGGCAGTGCGCCGTCTACCAGCACCTTGCAGCGGACGACCGCGTACAGCGCGACGTTGAGCAGCAGCCCCGACAGTACGGCGGACACCGGCGTCGGCCCTTCGGCGTGCGCATCGGGCAGCCAGTTGTGCAGCGGGACGAAACCGACCTTGGTGCCGTAGCCGACGAGCAGGAACACGAACGCCAGCGCCAGCACGGTCGGCTCGAGCTGGCCGCGCACTGCGTTCAGCTTGGTCCACAGGAGCGCGCCTCCTCCCGGTCCCAGGATCTTTTCGGCGGCGAAATACAGAAGGATGGTCCCGAACAGCGCCTGCGCGATGCCGACGCCGCAGAGGATGAAGTATTTCCACGCCGCCTCGAGGCTCGCCGGCGTCCGGTACAGCGACACCAGCAGCACCGTCGTCAGCGTCGCGGCTTCCATCGCCACCCACAGGATGCCGACGTTGTTGGTGGTGAGCGCCAGCAGCATCGTGAAGCAGAAGAGCTGGTACATGCTGTGGTAGAGGCGCAGACGCGCGGGGGTCAGCCGCCCGTGCTGCTCCTCGATGCGCATGTACGGGCGCGAGAACACCGACGTCGTGAATCCGACGAACGCCGTCAGCGCCACCAGGAACACGTTGAAGGGGTCGACGAGGAAGTTGTCGTGGAACGCCAGCAGCGGGCCGCGCTCGATGACGCGCACCGTCAGCGCCGCGGCGGCCGCCAGCGTGCAGAAACTGACGATCGCGTTGACCGTCGGCGCGACCTGCCGATGCCCGACCAGCGCCAGCAGCAGCGCACCGGCGACCGGGAACGCGAGGACGAAGGCGACCTCGATCACTCGCCGGGCTCCTCTTTGAGCTTTTCCAGGTGCTTCAGGTCGAGGCTGTCGAACTGCTCGCGGATCTGGAAGAAGAACACGCCCAGGATCAGCATGCCGACCAGCACATCGAGCGCGATGCCGAGCTCGACGACCATCGGCATGCCGTAGGTCGCGCTGGTCGCGGCGAAGAGCAGGCCATTCTCCATCGCCAGGAAGCCGACGACCTGCGGGATTGCCTTGCGGCGCGTGATCATCATCAGGAACGACAGCATGACGCTTGCCATCGCGATGCCCAGCGTCGAGCGGGTGACCGTGCTGGCGAGCTGGGAGATCGGCAGCGCTAGGTTGAACGAAAACACGACCAGCACGATGCCGATCAGCATTGTCGTCGGGATGTTGATGAGGCCCTCGAACTCCCAGCGAACGTCGAGCTTCTTCACCAGGCGGTACAGCAGCCACGGCAGCACGATCACCTTGAGCAGCAGCGTAAGCCCGGCCGATTCGTAGAGGTGGGGCTGATTCGTGCTCCAGGCGACGACGGCGGTGGACAGCGCCAGCACCAGGCCCTGCGCTGCGAACAGGTCGATCAGCGACACCACGCGACGCTGCGCCAGCATCGCGAAAGCGAGCAGCAGCAGCACGGCCGCGAACAGGTTGATCAGCTGGGATGACAGTGGAATCGTGCCCATAGTCGGGGTCTCAGCTGCCGAGCAGCAGGTTGACGAGCATCGCCAGCACTGCGAGCATGAAAGCGGTCCCGAGGAATTCGGGTGCCCGGAAGATCCGCAGCTTGGCCGACAGCGTCTCGATGAGAGCGAGCAGCGCACCGCCGACCGCGAGCTTGGCGACCAGCGCCAGAGCGGCAGTGGCCAGCGCCGTCCAGTCGTCACCCGAGGCAATGCCGAACGGGACGAACAGCGCGAGCCCGATGCACGAGTAATTGAACAGCTTGAGCCACGATGCCCATTCGAGCAGCGCGAGGTGCCGGGCCGAGTATTCGAGCACCATGGCCTCGTGGATCATCGTCAGCTCGAGGTGCGTCGCCGGATTGTCGATGGGGATGCGGGCGTTCTCGGCCAGCGACACCATCGTGAACGCGACTCCCGCGAACGCGAGGCTGGGATAGATCCCGAGCTCGCGGTGGGCGAAGGCGTCGACGATCGTCGCCAGCGACGTCGAGCCCGAGATCAGCGACGCGGTGAACAGCACCATCAAGAGTGCCGGCTCGGCCAGGAAGCCGATGAACATCTCGCGGCGGGCGCCGAGCGAGCCGAACGAGGTTCCGATGTCCATCGCGGCCAGGGCGATGAACACCCGCGCCAGCGCGAACAGGCCGACCAGTGCGATCGCGTCGGCAGCGCGCGCGAACGGCAGAGCAGTGGCGAGCGAAGGCACGATCGCCGCCGCGCAGCACATCGCACCGAACACGATGTAGGGCGTGATGCGGAAGATCGGCGACGCGTTGTCGGCGACGACCGCGTCCTTGGTGAACAGCTTGCGGATCGTCCGGTAGGGCAGCGTGATCGGCGGCGCGCTCCGGTTCGAAAGCCACGCGCGGCACTGGTTGACCCAGCCGATCAAGAGCGGCGCGATGACCAGCGCGACGACGATCTGCAGCAGCTGGAAGAGGAGACCGGTGAGCGTCACAGGACGAAGAGCAGCAGCGCCAGCAGGGTGACGAAGCTGTAGGTCAGGTAGACGGAGATGCGGCCGCGCTGGATCAGGCCGAACAGCCGCGCGACGGCTTCGGCGGCGCGCGCGATCGGCAGGTACAGCCACTGCCACCAGTGATCGCTCGCGACCACCGAATAGCGCGGCTGGGCGTCGAAAGGCGAGGGCAGGTGGCGCTCGATCCGGAAGAAAGGCTCGAACACCTGGCGGATCGGCTGGCCGAAGCCCTCTGCGGTGTCCTGCATCCGCGGCGTCTGCAGCGGGAAGCCGCAATCCCAGGCCGGCGCGTGCCGCACGCGGCCGTGCCACATGCGATGGACGAGCTGGATGGTGATCAGCACCGCGCCCACGATCGCGCCCAGCACGATCAGCGGGCTGTAGCTCGAGCGCTCGGCGCCGAGCGGGGCCAGCAGCAGCCAGCTCGTGTCGCCGCCGCTGGCCGCCGACCCGACGAGCTGCGCGGTGACGTGGTCGATCGCGCCCAGCACCGTTGCGGGGAAGATCCCGAGTAGCACGCAGGCGGCAGCAAGCGCGACCAGTCCGGCGCGCTCGAAGCCCCCGGCGTCGTGCGCGTAGGCGAGGCTCGGCTCACGCGGGCGGCCGAGGAAGATCACGCCGTAGAACTTGACCATCACGTAGCCGGCCAGCGCGACGGCCAGCACCAGCGCCGCCGCGGCGAGGGGCACCAGCATGTTGATGAACGATTGTGGCAGCGTCGGCGTGAACAGGAATGCCTGCAGCAGCAGCCATTCGGACACGAAGCCGTTCAATGGCGGCAGCCCGGCGCTGGCCAGCGTCCCGGCCAGCGCCAGCCACGCGACCCACGGCATCCGGTGGATCAGGCCCCCCAGCTTGCCGAGGCTGCGCTCCTTGGTTGCGTGCAGCACCGAGCCGGTGGCGAGGAACAGCAGGCTCTTGAACATCGCGTGGTTCAGCGCGTGGTAGAGCAGCGCCGCCAGCGCGATCGCCGCGAGCAGCGGCTTGGCGTTGGTCTTGAACAGGATGGCAAGCCCCATCGCAGCGACCAGGATGCCGATGTTCTCGATCGACGAATAGGCGAGCAGGCGCTTCATGTCGGTCTGCGCAGCCGCGAAGATGACGCCGAACAGCGCGCTCAGCAGGCCCAGAGCGAGCGCGATCGCACCCCACCACCACAATTGGGCACCGAGCAGGTCGAAGGTCACGCGCAGCAGGCCGTAGATCGCGGTCTTGAGCATCACGCCGCTCATCAGCGCCGACACCGGCGACGGCGCGGCCGGATGCGCCTCGGGCAGCCAGATGTGCAGGGGCAGGAGGCCCGCCTTGGCGCCGAAGCCCATCAGCGCCAGGAAGAACGCGGCGCTCCCCCACCAGCCCGGCAGCGAGATCGCGCGCATTGCCGAGAACGTGTAATCGCCGTGGCCGCCCTGCAGCACGCCGAAGCAGAGCAGGATCGCGATGGCGCCGACGTGCGCGATCAGCAGGTAGAGGAAGCCCGCGCGGCGGATCTGGGGGATCCTGTGGTCGGTCGTGACCAGGAAATACGAGGCCAGCGCCATCGTCTCCCACGCGACCATGAACACGTAGGCGTCGTCGGCGATCAGCACCAGCGCCATCGCCGCGAGAAACGCGTGGTATTGGAAGCAGATCAGCCCCGGCGCCGTTCCCGAGCCGCTGCGAAAGTAGCCGGCCGAAAACAGCGAGATCGCGGCGCCGGCGCTGCCCAGCAGCGCCAGGAAGAACGCCGACAGGGCGTCGACCCGCAGATGGAACGGCAGGTCGGGCAGGCCGAGCGGCAGCACCGCCGATTCGGGCGGGAGCGCGAGGGCGACGCAGGCGATGACCGCGATTGCCACTCCGACCACGGCGCCCAGCGGGAACAGGGTGCGGACCGCACCCAGGCTGCGCGGCCTGATCAACCCCGCCGCGCCGATCGCAAGCCACGCGGTGGCGGCGATGGCGATCAGTGCGAGTGGGGAGGGCGGCACGGGGATCCCCTCACCGCTGCCGCTCGCCCGCGAGCGGGAGAGCGGCCGAGGGTGAGGGCACCTGCGCGGCGGGCAGCCGGGCAGGCTCGTCGTCGTTCATTTGACGCGCATTCCCGGCGCGGCGCCCGCATCGGGCGCGAGCAGGTAGATGCCGGGTCCATCACCAGACGCTGCGAGCACCATGCCTTCGGAGACGCCGAAGCGCATCCTGCGCGGCGCGAGGTTCGCGACCATCGGCGTCAACCTTCCGACCAGCGTTTCCGGGGCGTAGGCCGACTTGATGCCCGCGAACACGGTCCGCGGCTTCGCCTCGCCGACGTCGAGCGTCAGCCGCACGAGCTTGTCGGCGCCTTCGACGGCCTGCGCCGCGACGATGCGGGCGATGCGCAGGTCGACGCGGGAGAAATCGTCGAGGGTGATCGGTGCCGGACCGTCACTCGCCCCTTTCCCGTCGCCGGACGAGGGGCCGGGGGCGAGGGGCGGCGCCTCCAGCAGCGCATCGACCAGCTTCGGCTCGATGCGGGTCATCAGGTGGCGATAGGGGGCGATGCGCGCGGGCTCGGCCCAGGCATCTTTCCAGGTGAAACCGCGCGCGAGTCCGAACAGCTCGTGCGCGACGCGCGAGCCGACCCGCGGCAACACCGGTGACAGCATGACGGAGAGAAGCTGGAAACCCTGCAGCGCCTGCGAGCATGCGGTCTGCAGCCGGTCGCGCTGCGCAGGATCCTTCGCGAGCACCCAGGGTTGCGCGGCGTCGAAAGCCTCATTGATGCGGTCGGCGATCTTCATCCCGTCGCGCAGCACCTTGCCGAACTCACGCGCCTCGTAGTTCGCCCGCGCGGCCTCGGCATCCATCTGCGAGATGGTCAGGCGATTCGCGCGGTCGTTCGCGGATTCGGCCGGGGTCGCCAGCACGCCGTCGAAGTGGCGCGAGATGAAGGGCGCGGCGCGGCTCGCGATGTTGACATACTTGCCGATCAGGTCGCTGTTGACGCGCGCCAGGAAATCGTCGGGGCCGAAGTCGATGTCCTCGACGTGCGAGTTGAGCTTGGCCGCGATGTAGTAGCGCAGCCACTCGGGATCGAGCCCGAGCTCGATGTAGCGCTGCGGCGAGATGCCGGTGCCGCGCGATTTCGACATTTTCTCGCCGGACGCGGTGATGAACCCGTGCACGAAGATGTTGTTCGGCGTCTTGCGCCCGGCGAAGTGCAGCATCGCCGGCCAGAACAGCGTGTGGAAATAGACGATGTCCTTGCCGATGAAGTGATACTGCTCGACCGCGGAGTCCGCCAGGAACGCGTCGAAGCTGCGGCTCTCGCCCAGCGCGCGCGCCGCCCCCGAGTCGAAATGCTTCTTCAGCGCCGCGAGGTACCCGATCGGTGCGTCGAGCCAGACGTAGAAATACTTGGGCGCTGCGCCCGCCGGCTGGTCGGGAATCTCGATGCCGAAATACGGCGGATCGCGCGAGATGTCCCAGTCTGCGAGCTTGCGGCCTCCGTCGCCCAGCCACTCCTGCACCTTGTTGAAGACCTCGGGCTGCAGCGCCTGGCCCGGTGCCGGCGCCGCCGTCCATCGTTGCAGGTAGTCCGCGACCTCGGGGGCCGACAGGCGGAAGAACAGGTGCTCGGAGTCGCGCATCTCCGGGCGGGCCCCGGTCAGCGTCGAGTACGGCTCGAGCAGGTCGGTCGGGGCGTAGGTCGAGCCGCAGACCTCGCAGGCGTCGCCATACTGGTCCTTGGCTCCGCACTTCGGGCAGGTGCCCTTGATGTAGCGGTCGGGCAGGAACATGCCCTTGATCGGGTCGTAGAACTGCGAGATCGTCCGCGTCGCGATGAGCCGGCGCGCGGCGAGCGCGCGGTAGATCGACTGCGCGAGCTCGACGTTCTCGGGCGAATGCGTCGTGTGCGTCGTGTCGAAGCTGATGTGGTAGCGCTTCCAGTCTTCGCGATGCGACTCGCCAACGCGCGTGATCAGTGCCTCGGGCGTGATCCCCTCGCTTTCGGCCTTCAGCATGATCGGCGCGCCGTGCGTGTCGTCGGCGCA
>DASYXO010000329.1:0-11263 GCA_035934825.1 Casimicrobiaceae bacterium | reverse complement strand
CGTCCTGGGTGGACTGGGATCCATCCCCGGCGCATTCGCCGCTGCGTTGCTGATCGGGGTCGTCAAGGCGCTGTGCATCGCCGCGGGGACGGTCGATATCGCAGGAACGACCATCGCGATGCCCAAGCTCACGCTGGTCATCGAATTCATCGTGATGGCGCTGGTGCTGATGCTGCGCCCGGCCGGTCTCTTCGGCGCAGCGCCCGAGCTCCACGCGCCGCCGCTCACCGCCGTCGAGCGTTCGCGGGTCGCGCGTCCTGCTCGGCCGCAGGCGGTCGTCGCGATCGTGCTGGTCGCCGCCGGATTGCTGCTGCCGCTCTCCGGCGACAGCTACGCGCTGGTGCTCGCGACCGACATCCTCGTCGCCGCATTGTTCGCGGGGAGCCTGCAATTGCTGACCGGTCGCGGCGGGATGACTTCGTTCGGCCATGCGGCGTACTTCGGCATCGGCGGCTATGCCGCCGCGATCGCCGCGACCCACGGCTATCCTTTCGTCGCAGACCTCGTCGTGGCGCCCGTCGCGGCGGCGCTCGCCGCGCTGGCCTTCGGCGCGATCTGCCGGCGCGTGTCGGGCATCTATTTCGCGATGCTGACCCTCGCCTTCGCCCAGATCGCCTGGTCGATCGCGCTGGACTGGGACAGCGTCACCGGCGGCTCCAACGGCATCACCGGCGTATGGCCACCTGCCGGTCTCGCCGACCCGTCGCACTATTACCTGCTGGTCCTCGCAATCGTCGCAACGGCGCTGGTCGCGCTGGCCGTCATCGCGTTCACGCCTTTCGGTTATGCCCTGCGCGCGGGCCGAGATTCACCGCGGCGTGCGGCCGCGATCGGCATCGACGTCGGCCGCCGGCGCATCAAGGGACTGTGGCTTTCGGGCGCGTTCGCCGGCCTGGCGGGCGGTCTCTACGCGTATTCGAAAGGCGGAATCGGTCCCGATGCCCTCGCCATCCCGCGCTCGGTCGACGCGCTGGTGATGATGCTGATCGGCGGCCAGACCGCCTGGTTCGGCCCGCTCGCGGGCTCGGCCGCGCTGACCCTGCTCCAGGACACGCTGTCGCGCACGACCGAGTACTGGCGGGCCTGGGTCGGCGTTGCCATCCTGGCGCTGGTGCTGGCCGTCCCCGGTGGTATCGGTGGCGCGCTCGGAGCCGGGTCGCGCCGACTGCGCAGGCCGGCATGAGCACGTCGGTGCTACGCGTCAGGGGCGTGCGCAAGGCCTTCGGAGGCGTCGCCGCGCTGCGCGACCTGAGCTTCGGCGTCGACCGGGGCGAAGTGGTGGCGCTGATCGGTCCCAACGGCGCGGGCAAGACGACCTGCTTCAACCTGATCGACGGCCAGCTCGCGCCGGATGCGGGTGAAGTGCAGTTCGAGTCCCGTTCGATCACCGGGCTGGCGGCGCATGAGATCGCACATCGTGGCATCGGCCGGACGTTCCAGGTCGCGGCGACATTCGCGTCGATGACGGTGCGCGAGAGCGTCGTCCTCGCGCTGGCTGCGCGCGATCGACGCGACGCGCGATTGAGGCCGGGACTGCTTGCGGCCGCGACGCCCGAATCCGATGCGCTTATCGCCCGCGCCGAGGTCTTTGCGCTCGCGGACAGCCATTGCGCGGCGCTCGCCTACGGCGATGCCAAGCGGGTCGAGCTCGCGCTGGCGCTGGCCGGCAATCCGCGCCTGCTGCTGATGGACGAGCCCACCGCCGGGATGGCGCCGCAATCCCGCCGCGAGCTGATGCAGCTTGCGACCAGTCTCGTGCGCCGGGGCGAGGCGGCCATGCTGTTCACCGAGCACGACATGGACATCGTGTTCGAATTCGCCGACCGCATCATCGTGCTGGACCGCGGCGCGACGATCGCGCAGGGGCCGCCCGCGGCAATCCGGGCCGATCCGCGGGTGCGAGCCGTCTACCTGGGCGAGGACCGCCCGAGCTCCTATGCGCGGGCGGACGCCGCGGCGAATCCCCGCTTCCCCAGGTCGTTCATGTGAACCTCGAAGGTCTCGCGCGCCGTCAATGCGGCGATCGATGCGACGATGCAGGCGCCCAGCGTCAGCCAGGCGACCGAGCGCCAGCCGTCCGGGCCCGGCTGCTGCAGCCCGGCCGCGATCGCCGGCGCGAAGCCGGTGAGCGCAAAGCCGATCTGCGTCCCGATCGCCATGCCCGACAGGCGCACGCGCGTGTCGAACATTTCGCCGTAGAAGGACGGCCACACGCCGTTGGACGCGCTGTAGAACACGCCCGACATCAGGATGCCCCAGGTGAAGATCATCGGGACGTCGGCATGGCCGACCGCCGACAGGAAAGGGAACATCAGGACGCCAGGAACGAGCGTGCCGAGGATGAAGACCGGCCTGCGCCCGTAGCGGTCGGCGACCATCGCCCACAGCGGAATCGCCGCCAGTGCAACGACATTGGTGAGGATTGCGACCCACAGCATCGCGCTGCGCGCGACATGAACCGTGTTCACCGCATACGACAGCACATAGACGCCGAAGATCGTGCTGACCCCGGACACCAGTGCGCACAGGACCACGCGCAGGATGTCCGGCAGGTAATTCCGGAACAGGATCGCGAGCGGCATCCTCGCGACGGCGTGCTGCGCCTGCTCCTCCTTGAAGGCGGGCGTCTCCTCGAGCGAGCGCCGGATCCAGTAACCTATCGCGACGACGACGACACTGAGCCAGAACGGGACGCGCCAGCCCCACGCAAGGAGCTGCGGCTCGGGAAGCGCTGCGATCGGCAGGTACACGCCGGTGGCGAGGATGAGGCCCGCCTGCGTGCCCGACAGCGTGAAGCTGGTGTAGAACGCTCGCCGTCTCGCCGGGGCGTGCTCGAGCGTCATCGAATTGGCACCCGCCTGCTCTCCCGACGCGGAGAATCCCTGGCACAGGCGCAGCACCACCAGCAGTATCGGCGCCAGCAACCCCGCCTGGTCGTAGCTCGGGAGACAGCCGACGAGGAACGTCGAGGCCCCCATCAGGATCAGCGTGAAGACCAGGACCTTCTTGCGCCCGAACCTGTCGCCGATGTGTCCCATGAAGAAAGCCCCGACCGGCCGCGCCACGTAGCCGACGCCGAAGGTCGCCAGCGCGAGCAGCGTTCCCGTCGCCGGGCTGCTGGCCGGGAAGAACACCTTGTTGAAGACCAGGGCCGCGGCCGTGCCGTAGATGAAGAAGTCGTAGTACTCGAGCGCGCTGCCGATCCAGCTCGCAAGCGCGGCCTTCTTTGGCGTCTTCACTCCGGTCGGCTCCTCGGTGCCTGCCGCCTCGTGCAGTTTCTCCGACATGTGCTCCTCCCAGAAATGGTTGAAGCCGCACGCCGCGGAGCATCGGGCCGATCGTCCCGGCCGCCGCAGCGCCTACTGGTAGCGGATCCTCGACACGGCGCGCAGGTTCTCGGGCGACGTCGTCGCAAACCCGAAGAACTCGAGATAGGCCGGAATCATCTCGAACAGCATGTCGGTGCCGACCTGCACCGGGCAACCCTTGGCCTTCGCCGCGCGCAGCAGCGGCGTGTATTCCTCCTTCATCACCACCTCGCCGACGAAGGTTCCGGCCGCGATCCGCGCAACATCCATCGGCAGCGGATCGCCGTCCTTCATCCCCAGCGGCGTCGCGTTGACGACGACGTCGCGGCCCGCCGGGTCGCTCGATCCGGTGTCGACCGCAAGTGCCGGATAATGTTCACGCAGCCGCTGACCCAGTGCCTCGGCGGCGGCCGGATCCGAATCGAACAGCCCGATCGATGCGACCCCCGCCGCCGCGAGGGACGCCGCGATCGCCGATCCGACGCCACCGCAGCCGACCACCAGCGCCTTCGCGCATTCGAGCCTGCAACCCTTGCGCTGCGCACCACGGACGAATCCGCTGCCGTCGAACATGTCGCCCAGCAGCGTGCCGTCCGGACGCTTGAGGATCGCGTTGCAGGATCCTGCGACCTTCACCGTCGGCGTCACTTGGTCGAGCAGCGCGACGGTCGTCACCTTGTGCGGCATCGTGACCAGCGCGCCGCGGATGTTGGTCATCCTGAACAGGCCGCGCAGGAACTCGGCGTAGTCGTCGCCCCTCACCCCCATCGGTACGACGACGGCGTCGATGCCCGCCTGCTCGAAATACGGGTTGTAGATCATCGGCGCCTTGAACGCCTCGGTCGGATAGCCGAGGTGCGCGATCAGTGTCGTCTTTCCGGTAATCATCTTGACGCTCCGAACCCGATGGGCCGAGTATACGCAACGGGCCGACCGGCCCCGGCCTGCGCCCGTCCCCGGGGCCCGGGCGCAGCGGGGCCGGGGCCCTGCCTTGCGAGCCATGCCGACGCCCCCACGCTTCGATCACGAGCCGCTGACCCCGACCGCGTTCCTGCAGCGTGCAGCCCGGGTGTTTCCCGATCGCATCGGTGTCGTCGACGGCGAGCTACGCTACACGTGGAGCGGGTTTCTGGATCGATGCGCGCGGCTCGCGGGCGCCCTTCGGGCCGCCGGCGTCGCACCCGGCGATCGCGTTGCAGTCCTGGCGCCGAACTCCCACGTCCTGCTGGCCGCGCACTACGCGGTCCCGTTTGCCGGCGCGGTGCTGGTCGCGCTCAACACGCGACTCACGCCGGCCGACATCGCCTGGATCCTCGATCACGCCGGTGCGACGTTGCTGATCTGCGACGACACCCTCGCGGCCACGGGCGAGCAGGCTGTCGCGCGGGCGAACTCGCGCCCGCGGCTGTGGCGGGCGGGCGGCGGCCGCGACGAGCTCGAGGCACGGAGCGCCCGATCGGCGCCCCTGGTGCACCCGGTGGAGGACGAGCGATCGCTGCTTGCCATCGACTACACCAGCGGCACCACCGGCGCTCCGAAAGGCGTCATGTACCACCATCGCGGCGCCTATCTGCAGGCGCTGGCGATGGCGCTGCACATGCGACTCGACAGCGACTCGGTCTACCTGTGGACCCTGCCGATGTTCCACTGCAACGGCTGGTGCTTTCCCTGGGCGGTGACAGCGATGGGCAGCCGCCACCTGTGCCTCGCCCGGATCGACGCCGCGGCGATCTGGCGCCATCTGCGCCACTCCGGCGTCACCCATTTCTGCGCTGCGCCGACGCTGCTGACGATGGCAGTCTGGGATCCCGACGCGAGCCGGCTCGAACGCGGCGTGCGTGTGGCGACCGGCGGGGCGCCCCCGACACCGGCGCTGCTGCAACGCCTGGCCGCACTCGGCATGGACATCACGCACCTCTATGGCCTGACCGAGACTTACGGACCGTCGGCGATCTGCGAGTGGCGCAGCGAATGGGGTTCGCTGCCGGTGCCCGAACAGGCGCGGCTCAAGGCTCGCCAGGGAGTATGCAACGTCGTCGGGACCCCGCTGCGCGTCGTCGACACCGCCGGCGGCGACGTGCCCGCCGACGCGAACACGATGGGCGAGATCGCGATCCGCGGCAACAACGTGATGCTCGGCTACTACCGCGACGACCCCGCGACGCAACGGGCCTGCCCCGACGGGTGGTTCCGGACCGGGGATCTCGGGGTGATGCACGCCGATGGCTACGTCGAGCTGCGCGATCGCGCCAAGGACATCATCATCTCAGGCGGCGAGAACATCGCGTCGGTCGAGGTCGAACAGGCGATCAACAGCCATCCGGCCGTGCTCGAGGTCGCCGTGGTCGCGGGCCCCGACGAGAAATGGGGCGAGGTGCCCGTCGCTTTCGTGACCCTCAAGACCGGTGCCAGCGCGACCGAGCGCGAGCTGATCGACCACGTCCGGGGCCATGTCGCGCATTTCAAGGCGCCCCGACGTGTCGTCTTCGGGCCCCTGCCCAAGACCTCGACCGGCAAGATCCAGAAGAAGGCGCTGCGCGACCAGCTTCGTTGACCATGGATTTCGACCTCACGCCGGACCTCGTCGAACTGCAGCTGCGCATCCGCAGGTTCATCGCCGACGAGGTCATTCCCCTCGAGTCCGATTCGCGACGCACTGCGCACGGGCCGAGCGAGGACCTGCGCCGCGACCTCGTTGCGCGGGCGCGTCGCGCGGGTCTGCTGTCACCGCAGGTGGCACGCGAATACGGAGGGCTTGCGCTGTCGCATGTCGGACGCGCGATTGCCTTCGAGGAGGCAGGCTATTCGCTGCTCGGACCGATTGCCCTCAACGTGTTCGCGCCTGACGAAGGCAACATGCACCTGCTGGAAGCCATCGCCGGGCGTGCCCACAAGGAACGCTGGCTGCGCCCACTCGCCGCGGGCGAGATCCGCTCGTGCTTCTGCATGACCGAGCCTGAACCCGGCGCGGGCTCCGATCCCTCGATGCTGGCGACGACGGCGACCCGCGACGGCGAACACTACGTGATCAATGGCGCCAAGTGGTTCATCACCGGCGCCGACGGCGCGGCATTCGCGATCATCATGGCCAGGGCCGACGACGTCGGCGCGACGATGTTCCTGTCCGACATGACGGCGCCCGGCATCACCGTCGAGCGCTCGATGTGGAGCCTCGACACCTGCTTTCCAGGCGGGCATGGCGTCGTGCGCTTCGACAACCTGCGCGTCCCGGCCGAGGACATCCTGGGCGAGCTGGGCCAGGGCTTCAGGTACGCGCAGGTCCGCCTCTCCCCGGCGCGGCTTACCCACTGCATGCGCTGGCTGGGCGCGGCGCGCCGCGCCAACGACATCGCCGTCGACTACGCTCGGCGACGCCGCGCGTTCGGCAAGCCGATCGGCGAGCACGAAGGCGTGGGGTTCATGCTCGCCGACAACGAGATCGACCTGCACGTCGCGCGGCTCGCCATCTGGCACTGCGCGTGGGTGCTCGACCGGGGCGAGATCGCGTTGCACGAATCGAGCCGTGCCAAGGTGATCGTTTCCGAGGCCGTGGGACGTGTCGCCGACCGCTGCGTCCAGGTGCTCGGGGGCCAGGGCGTGACCGGCGAGACCGTCGTCGCGAGAATCTTCGCCGATCTGCGCGCGTTCCGGATCTACGACGGCCCTTCCGAAGTCCATCGCTGGAGCATCGCCAAGCGCATCCTCCGAGGCACGCGCAGCGGCGGCACCGCGCCCGCGCCATCCGCAGCCTAGATGCCGGAGACCGCTACGCACGAGGCGCGCGGAATCGCCGCCTGGCTCGCCAGCGAGATGGGGGCCCGCGAGGTCCGGATCTGCCGCTACGAGCGCCTTTCGGGCGGCGCGATCCAGGGCAACTTCGCACTCGACGTCGAGGTCGCCGGCGGGCCGCACGCCGGGCCCCAGGCGCTGGTACTTCGCACCGATGCGCCTTCTGGCGTGGCGGCAAGCCTGACTCGCGCACAGGAATTCGAGGTGCTGCGGGCAGCACATCGCGCAGGCGTGCGGGCACCGCAACCGCTGTTCCTGTGTCGCGATCCGACCATCCTCGGCCGCCAGTTCTTCGTCATGCGCCGCATCGCGGGCGTGGGGGCCGGCCACCAGTTGGTTCGCGACGCCACCCTGGTACCCGACGGCTCCGCGCTCGCCCGTGAGCTCGGAGCGAACCTCGGCCGCATCCACGCGCTGAGGCCGCCGCAACCCGGTCTCGAAGCGCTCCCGCCACCGCCAGCAGATCCGGCGCGCGCTGCCATCGCCCAAAGCCGCGGGTACCTCGACGCGATGGACGAGGCCCACCCGGGCCTCGAATGGGGGTTGCGCTGGTGCGAGCTGCATGCGCCCGCGTCCGCGGAGGTCACCCTCGTCCACCGCGATTACCGCACCGGAAACTATCTGGTGGATGCGGGGCAGCTCAGCGGCGTGCTCGACTGGGAGTTCGCCGGCTGGGGCGATCCGCGCGAGGACCTGGGCTGGTTCACCGCGCGCTGCTGGCGCTTCGGCGCGAGCGATCGCGAGGCGGGCGGAATCGCGCCGGTCGCGCCTTTCCTGCAGGGCTATGAATCGGTTGCGAAGCGCGCGATCACGCGGAGTGATCTCGACTACTGGCAGGTGATGGCCCACCTGCGCTGGGCCGTGATCGCCCTGCAGCAGGCGCGGCGCCATCTCGCCGGCGGCGAAACCTCCCTCGAGCTCGCGCTGACCGGCCGCATGGTCCACGAACTCGAGCACGAAATCCTGCACCTCACCCAAGGCGCCGCGCGATGAGCGACATTCCCGATGCGTCGAATCTCCTCGCGACCGCGCGTGCGGCGCTGTTGCGCGAGCTGCTCCCGGCGCTGCCCCACGACCGGCGCTATGCGGGATTGATGATCGCCAATGCGATCGCGATCGCCGATCGCGAGCACCGCAGCGGCGGCGACGCCTTGCGCGAGGAGACCTCGCGGCTGCGCGAGCTGCTGGCGTCGGTCAAGGCGTCGGCGGCCGCGCAAGGCGCGGGCCAGGCTGGGCTGGTGACTGGAACTGGCGGACTTTCCGCGACTGCTGCCGCGCTGCGCCGGGCGCTCGCCGCAGCGATCCGCGCGGGAGACTTCGACGCCCCACCGCAGCACGGCGCATTGGTCGCCCACCTGCTGCGGACCAGCGCCGATTGGACGGCGATCTCCAACCCCAAGGCATTGCGCGAGACCCCGTGAAGCCCGGCCTCGAAGCATGCCCAGCGCCGCTGACCCGTGCCAACGGCAGCCCGGGCAGCCATGTCGTGAAGACCCTCGCCTGCGCTGGCGCGGTGTACGCTGTCGACGGCGGCCGCCTCGTGAGCAAGCTAAGCGCGCTACGCTGGAGCCTCCGGGCGGCGCCTCGGTGGCGTTTGCCGCCATCGCACGCGACCGTCCCGCTATTCACATCGGGCAATTTTTCCGGAGATCCGTCGTGAGCACAGCCTGCATCATCACCGTCGCCATCACCGGCTCGGTGCCGAAGAAGAAAGACAACCCGGCGGTCCCCATTTCGGTCAACGAGCAGGTCGAATCGGCACAGGAGGCTTTCGAGGCCGGCGCGACGCTCGTGCACCTGCACGTTCGCAACGACGACGAATCGCCGACATCGAATCCCGAGCGCTTCGGCAAGGTGCTCGAAGGCATCCGGACGCACTGCCCGGGCATGATCACGCAAATTTCCACAGGCGGCCGCTCGGGCGCGGGGCGCGAGCGCGGAGCGATGCTGGGCCTGCGTCCCGACATGGCTTCGCTCGCGACCGGCTCGGTCAATTTCCCGGCACGCGTCTACGAAAACGCCCCCGACCTGGTCGACTGGCTGGCTTCCGAGATGCAGCGCTTCGGGATCAAGCCCGAGGTCGAAGCCTTCGACCTGTCGATGATCTTTCAGGCTGCCGCGATGCAGCGCGCGGGCAGGATCGCCGGGCCGCTGCACGTGCAGTTCGTCATGGGCGTGAAGAACGCGATGCCGGTCGACCGCGACGTGCTGGAGTTCTATGTCAAGACGCTGAAGCGCCTCGATCCCGACGCCACCTGGACCGGCGCCGGCATCGGGAAAGACCAGGTCACGCTCGCGCGCTGGTCGCTGGAGCTCGGCGGCCACTGCAGGACCGGTCTCGAGGACAATGTGCGACTCGACAAGGCGACCCTGGCACCGTCGAATGCCGCACTGGTCGAGCAGGTCGTCGAGCTGTGCGGCGAGTACGGGCGGCGTCCGGCGACGGTGACCGAGGCCCGCCAACTGCTGGCGCTGCCACCGGCGAGCTCGGGCTAGCATCCGGTTCGCGCGCCGGCGGACCAGCGGATTGGCGCCGGGCGCGCCTCAGGCCGACAGGCGGGTAAAGCCGTCGGCGAGATCGGCGATCAGGTCGTCGGCGTCCTCGAGGCCGATGTGCAGCCGCATGCACGGACCGGCGCTCTGCCAGCGCGTGGCGCTGCGCACGCGCTCGGGCCAGGTCGGGATCACCAGGCTCTCGAAGCCACCCCAGCTCCAGCCCATGCCGAACAGGCGCATGCCATCGAGCATCGCCGCGAGTCGCCCCGTCGCGACGGGCTTCAGCACCACGCCGAACAGCCCGGACGCCATCGCGAAATCGCGCTTCCAGAGGTCGTGGCCCCGCGCGCCGGGCAGCGCCGGATAGAGCACTTCGTCGACCTCCGGCCGGTCTTTCAACCACTGCGCAATGCGCAGCGCGCTCGCCTGGTGACGTTCGAGCCTCACCGCCAGCGTGCGCAATCCGCGCAGCGCGAGGAAGCAGTCGTCGGGCGACGGTGTCACCCCCATGTCGGTCCACAGGCGGCTCAGCGCCGGGAGCGTCCGCGCATTGGCGACGATCGCCCCCAGCAGCACATCCGAGTGGCCGCCGATGTACTTGGTCGCGGCGTGCACCGAAACGTCGACGCCATGGTCGAACGAGCGGAAGCCCAGCGGTGTCGCCCACGTGTTGTCGAGGACGACGACCGCGCCTAGGGCGTGCGCCGCATCCGCGATCGCGCGCAGATCCTGCACTTCGAAAGTCAGCGATCCCGGCGACTCCGCGAAGACGATCCGCGTGTTGGATTTCAGCACGCGCTCGATGCCGCTGCCGAGCAGGGGATCGTAGTAGTCGACCTCGATTCCCAGGCGGCGCAGATGATTCTCGCAGAACCGCCGCGTCGGCCCATAGACGGAATCGGTGATCAGCACGTGGTCGCCGGGATTGGCCAGTGCCAGCAGCGGCAAGCTGGTCGCGGCGAGGCCGGAAGGCACCATCAGCGCCGCGTCGCCGCCTTCGATCTCCGCGAGCGCGACCTGCAGGTCGCGGACGGTGGGCAGGCCGTGCAGGCCATAGGTCAGGCCGTCGTATTCGCCGCGCGACGCGCGCTCCAGATCGGCGAGCGTCGGGAACAGGATCGTCGAAGCGCGGAACACCGGCGTGTTGACGACGCCGAGGTAGCGCCGCGGATCGCGCCCGGCGTGGACGACGCGGGTTGCAGAGTGGTCGTGCGGGCGATCGCTCATCATGCTGCTCCGAAAGCAGCGATGCTACCCAATCGAGTCGGACGGCGCCAATCGACGCGATTCCCCGCGGCGGCGCGATGGGCCCGCGGTCAGGCGCGGCGCGAGGCGACGAGCGCCGCTGCGACGATCAGCGCGGCACCTGCGACGGTGCGCGACCCGGGGATCTCGCCCAGCAGCCACGCCGCGAGCGCGATGCCGTACACCGGCTCGAGCGCAGCGACCACGCTGGCCACGTGCGCCGACACGCCGCGCATGCTGGCGATGAACAGCGTATGCGCGAGCGCCGTGCAACCGACGCCCAGCACTGCGAGCAGCGCGAAGTCGCGCGCCGTTGGCCACGCCTGCGCGCCCCCGAGCGCGGCGATCGGGAGCAGGCACGCCGCCGCCACCGCGTTCTGCCACAGCGCGATGCGCGCCGGGTCGTCGGCTGCGACCAGACGACG
>DASYXO010000317.1:0-2288 GCA_035934825.1 Casimicrobiaceae bacterium | reverse complement strand
CCTCTGGCCGTGCCGGTATCCGTGGCCGATCGCGGCGATCCGCAGATTGTCCACCTCGATGGCCTCAACCTGTCGCGGGCGTGGTGCTTCGCCGACATCGCGTTCGCGCTGCCCGCCGGGGATCCCCGCGTCGCGACCTTGCGCGCCGCGGCCGACCTGCATCTGGCCGCAGGGTGGGAGGGACTTGCAGGCGACGATTACGTCGGGGGCCACTGGCTCGCGAGCTTCGCGCTGCTCGCTCTGGAGGCGCGCGCAGCCCTCGGCTGAACTGCGCCTGCTAAACTCGGCGGCCATGACCGGATTGCCGCTGTCCCTTGCCGTCGCGGCATTCGTCGCGCTGTTGGTCGCCGTCGTGCTCGGCCTTCTGGCGCTGAGTCGGATCGGCGCGCTGGCGCGCGAGCACGACTCCGCTGCCCGCGATGCGGCCGCGTTGCGTAGCCATTTCGAGGCATTCGTCCGCAGCGTCGCCGACCACGAACGCGACGTCCGCAGCGATCTCGCGGCGGCGCGCGACGAGTACGCCGCGACGGGGACGCGCCTGCGCGAGGAGATCGCCGCGACGCTGGCGCGCCAGCAGCAGGGCCTCGCACAGCAGCACCAGGGCACGGTACAGCAACTCTCCGCCATGGGCGCCCAGCAGCAGGACCAGCTGAAGGCGATCGGCGAACGCATCGGGCAGCTCACGCAATCCTCGGAGGCCCGGCTCGAGGCGCTGCGCAAGACCATCGAGGAACGTCTCGACCTCCTGCGCCAGGAAAATGCCCACAAGCTCGACCAGATGCGCGCGACCGTCGACGAAAAGCTGCAGACCACGCTCGAGCAGCGGCTCGGAGCGTCGTTCAAGCATGTCTCCGAGCGGCTCGAGCTGGTCCACCGGGGCCTGGGCGAGATGCAAACGCTCGCCGCAGGCGTCGGCGACCTCAAGCGCGTGCTGACCAACGTCAAGTCACGCGGTACCTGGGGCGAGGTCCAGCTCGGGACGCTGCTCGGGGATGTGCTGACGCCTTCGCAATACGCGCAGAACATCGCGACGCGGCCGGGCTCGGATGAGCGCGTGGAATTCGCCATCAGGCTTCCCGGCAGCAGCGACGACGGCGCGCCGTGCTGGCTGCCGATCGACGCCAAGTTCCCGCTGGACGACTGGCAGCGCCTGCAGGATGCGATCGAGCGTGCCGACCCTGTCGCCGTCGACGAAAGTCGCAGGGCGCTCGATCAGTTCTTCAAGAAGCAGGCAAAGATGATCCGCGACAAGTACGTCGAGCCGCCGCACACGACCGATTTCGCGATCCTTTTCGTTCCCACCGAGGGCCTGTTCGCCGAAGCCGTCGCGCGCCCCGGTCTCACCGACGCGCTGCAGCGCGACTTTCGCGTGACGCTGGTGGGTCCTGCCAATCTCGCCGCCATGCTCAACAGCCTGCAGCTCGGCTTTCGCACCCTGGCGATCGAGAAACGCTCGACCGAGGTCTGGCGCGTGCTGGGCGCCGTCAAGACCGAATTCGGACGCTTCGGCGACATCCTCGCCAAGACCAAGGACAAGCTCGACCAGGTCGGCAAGACGCTCGACGAAGCCGGCCGCAAGAGCACGACGATCGCGCGCAAGCTGCGCGACGTCGAGGCGTTGCCCGAAAGCGAGGCCGATCGCCTGCTGACCGGCGACTCCGGCCGCGTCATCGACGTCGACGACGATGCCGACGTGCCCGCGCTCGATCCGCCAGCGGGGCCCTGAGGCTCGCGCGGACCGACGCCACGCGGGCGGGTCGGCCCGCGATCGGCGGGTAATCGCGTCGCCGCCGCGACGACGGGGTGGCTCGTGTTCGATGCACTGAAGCGGTTCCGGAGGCAGCGCGTGCTGCGCAAATCCGCATTGCCCGACGCACTGTGGCGCGATGCTTGCCGTGCCCTGCCGTTTCTCGCCGCGTACACGCCCGACGAGCTGGCGCGACTGCGGGACACCTGCGTGCTGTTCCTGGACGCCAAGGGCATCATCGGTGCACAAGGTCACGCGGTGACGCCGCTGCAGCGGACGATCATCGCGATCCAGGCCTGCGTCCTCGTCCTCAATCTCGACCTCGATCTCTACGAAGGCTTCGAGAATGTCGTCGTGTATCCCGGCGAGTTCATCCCCGACTGGGAATGGGAGGACGAAGCCGGCGTGGTTCACCGCAACGATGCGCCGCTCGCGGGCGAGGCGATGCCGCGCGGTCCGGTCGTCCTGTCGTGGCAGGACGTCGAGGCATCGGCGGATTGGGACCACGCGCGGATGAACCTCGTCATCCACGAGTTCGCGC
>DASYXO010000311.1:0-4289 GCA_035934825.1 Casimicrobiaceae bacterium | reverse complement strand
CGCATCGACGTCACGCCCAAGCGCGGCCTTCCCCGGCCCACGCTCTACGTTGCGCCGCGCGAGGCGCCGGAAGCGGGATGCCGTGCCTGGGACCCGGCGCGCGGACAATGCGCGGGGGTCTGAGCATGCGGCCGATAACCTGTCGCAGGCAGTGCAACGCGCCGACGCCGCGAAGTCGGCGAGGGCCCGGCCGACATGCCCAATCCGGGATCGCGCTGGTGCTCGCGCTTTGGCTCACGATCCTCCTCACCGCCATCGCCAGCGGCTTCGCCTACAGCATGCGCAGCGAGGCGCTCGCCGCACGCAATGCGGTGTCGCTCGCGCAGGCGCGCGCCGCGGCCGATGGCGCGGTCGAGCGCACGGCGCACGAATTGATGCGTCCGCGGATGGCCGGCGCGTGGACCTTCGATGGCCGGTCGCATGCGTGGCAGGACGGCGCCGCGTCGATCGTGGCCAGTGCCGTCGACGAAGGATCGAGGATCGACATCAATACCGCACCCGATTCGCTGCTCAAGAGCCTGCTGATGAACGTCGGCGGGATGGACGATGCTGCGGCCGCGGCGCTGGTCGATGCGATCGGGGACTGGCGGGATCCCGACGATCTGCGCCGGCCCAACGGCGCGGAGGCGCCCGAGTACGCCGCGGCGAACCTGAAGTACGGGCCCGCGAACGCGCCGTTCGAGACCGTCGGCGAGGTATCGCGCGTGCTCGGCATGACGCCCCAGGTGTTCCAGCGCATCCGCGGCGCAATCACCGTGTATTCCCGCCAGCCCGGAATCAACGCGGCGACCGCCGGGCGCAGCGTCCTTCTCGCGCTGCCGAACGCGACGCCCGATGCCGTCGACGCGTTCATTGCGCAGCGGGCGCAGGCGATCGCCCAGGGCCTGCCGGTGCCAGCTTTCGCACCGGCGCAGGCGTTCGTCGGGGCGGCCGTGCCGGTCTGGCGGATCCGCGCCGTGGCGACGATGCCCGATGGTGTAACCTTCGGCCGCGAAGCCGTCCTGCAGCCGTCGCCCGATGTTCGACGGCCCCTGATCACGCTCGCATGGCTCGATGCGCCGCGCGTGTCGCCTGCCAAGTCCAACGCGCCTGCCGCCAACGATGCCAACCCGTGACTCGACGTTGTCCGCCGTAGGCGCCCATGCGCGCGAGCTCATGCGAAGGCTGGGGCTCGCCGGCTTCGGCCGCTGGTGGGCGCAGGAGCTGTGGACATTCGTGCCGGCGCCCGTCAGGGGCTCGCTCGAGCGCCGGCGGGCGCGGCCGGTGCTTGCGTTCGACGGCAAGGTCGCCACGCTGTGGCGCCCGCAGGTCAATGGTCGTCTGCAGATGGTCGAGGCGTCGAAGATCCCGCTCGACGGGGGCGAAGGGGCCGTTGTGGCGGCGGGGCGCACGGCGCTCGCCGCGGTAGGACGGCCGGGCGCGGCGACGACGCCGGTGATCGTCGCGCTGCCGCCGCGCGCGGTGCTGAGGAAGTCGCTGACGCTGCCCGCCGCGATCGAAGCCGACCTGCGACCTGCCCTCGCCTACGATCTCGACCGGCACACGCCTTTCAAGGCCGAGGACCTCTATTTCGATGCCGTCGTCGTCGATCGCGATGCGACCGGCAACACGCTCACCGCCGATCTCGTCGCGGCGCGTCGAGCGCTCGTCGATCCGATGTTGCGCCATGCGGAGAGCTTCGGGGCCGTCGTCACCGCGGTCGTTGCCGACCCGCCCGAGCGCGCGGCGACCTCCCGCGTCAATCTGCTGCCGGACGAGCGCCGCTCGGCGACGCCGGCGTGGACGCGCTGGCAGGTCATCCTGCCCGCCGTGCTCCTTGTCGTCCTCGCCGTGGTCGCGCTGGTCCTCCCGTTGTGGCAGAAGCGCCAGGAGGCGATCGCGCTGAACCGGGTCTCCGAGGGGGCCCGGCATCGCGCGGAAGCGTCGGATGCGCTGCGGACCGAGCTCGAGCGCAAGACCGGCGACTACAACTTCGCCCTGCAGCGCAAGTACGAATATCCGGGCACGGTCCAGGTTCTCGACGACGTCACGCGCATCCTTCCCGACGATACCTGGCTGACGCAGCTCGAGTTCCACACCGGGCGCGGCAAGGACGCGATGCGGACCATCGTCCTGCGCGGAGAGTCGGCCAATGCCGGCCGGCTGGTCGCGCTGCTGCAGGATTCGAAGCTCTTCACCCAGGCCGCGCCGCGCTCCCCGACGACCAAGATCCAGCCTGGCCCTGGCGAAATCTTCGATGTCGGGGCGCAGATCGTTGCGGCGCGGGCCCCTCGACCCCGGCCGCTGGACGTCACGGCGCGCGAGGTCGCTGCCCTACCCGCCGCAGCCAGGCCTGCGCCTGTCGCCGCCGGGACGGGGGTGCCACGGGCTGGGGCGCCGATCGCCGCGCAGGCGGCTCCGCAAGCGGTGCCGCAGGCTGCGCAGCCTTCGCAGCCTGCGCCGCCGGCCGCGCCTCCCCCGGCCCTACCGGCGCAAGCCCCAGCGCAGGTGGCACCCGCGACGGCGCAACCGGCGGGACCTGCGGCGGCCCAGGGCGCGTTTCCCGCTGCGCAGGCCCCACCGCAAGCGATGCAAGCAGCCCCGCCCACGCTGCAGGCCCAACCCCCGGTGCGCGCCCAGCCATCCGCGGGGCAGCGGGCGCCGGACGCGCCGTCCCAGTTCGGCCCGCTTCCGCCGGGCGCCGATGGCAATCCTGCGCCGGAGGGGCAATGACGATGACGCCGGCGATCGTCAAGAGGCTGCCGGCGTCCCGGCAGCGCGCGCTTGCGCTGCTGCTGTTCATCGCGGCGGTCGCGATCGTGCTGGCCGTCGTGCTCGGCCCGGTCGCGCTGCTTCACCGCCATTACGACCGGGCGATCGCCGAAACCTCGGATCGGCTGCGCGTCTACGAGCGCGTCGCCGCGCAGGCCCCGCAATTGCGGGTAGCGCTCGCGGCGATGGACCGGCGCAACGGTCGCCGCTTCTATCTTGCGAACACCGCGGCCAATCTCGCCGGCGCCGAGGTGCAGGAGCTGGTGAAGGCGGCGATCGAGAGCAACGGAGGTCGGATCACCACCAGCCAGAATACGGTTCCCCGTGACGACGGGCGCTTTCGGGAGATCGGCGTCAACGTGCAGTTCTTCGCGACGACGCCCAACCTGCAGAAGATCCTGATGGCGATCGAGACCCACGTCCCCTATCTGATCGTCGACAACCTGACGGTCAGGCCGTTGAACGCGTTTCGCGGCTTCAAGCCCGGCCCCGGGCAGGAACCCGAGTTGAACGTGCAGCTCGATGTCGGCGGCTGGGCCTATCCCGAGACGGCGAAACCGGCCGCCGCAGCCGCGAAGGCGTCGTGATGCCTTGTGGAGCCACTCGATGAACGAGAGCCGGTCGCTGCCCAGCCTGGTCCTGTGGGTCGTGCTGTTCGCGCTGGTGCTAACGATCCTGGGATGGGAGACGGACTGGGGCGACGGCGTGAGCCTCCCGGTCCCGGGTGCGCGAGCGGTCGCGCCGCAGCCGGTCGATGTCGCGCTGATGCCCGAATACGCAATCGACGGCGGCCTTGCTGCCCGCAAGGAGACGGTCGACCGCGTGCTGTTCAATCCGACGCGCCGACCTGCGCCCCCTGCGACCCAGGCCGCCGGCGCCAATTCGGTATTTCCGCATGGCAAGTACGTCCTGACCGGCACCACCGTCGCGGGGGATGTCGCGACCGCGATGCTGCGCGAAGTGGCCGGCGGCAAGTCGCATACGGTGCGCAAGGGCGACAAGATCGACGGCGCGCTGGTCGCCGACGTGACACCCGACAGCGTCAAGCTCACCCTGGGCGGCGACTCGGAGGAATTGCAGCTCAAGGTCGCGTCGGGACCGGCGACGACCGCGCAGGGGCCCATTCCGGGAACGCCGCCGGGGAGGGTCGCAGGGGCCCCATTCGGGGCCGAGGCAGCACGCGAAGCGGCTGCGGCCGCCCGTGCGTCGTCGCAAAACGCATTCGGGCCGCTCCCAGGCGGGCGGGCCGCGGTGGGCCAACCGGTGGCACCAACGCGCCCCGGCATCGTCAGCGTCGGTGAGCTCCTCGCCCAGCGCCGTGCGGCGGCCCAGGCCGCAGCGGCGGGCAATGCGCCGGTGCCGAACAACAATTCATCCCAGGGTTTCGGGCGCTAACCGCAACGAACGACATCAGGACGCTCATGACTCCGATACGTTTTCATCAAGGCCTGGCGTGCAGCGCGCTTCTACTGCTCGCGGCCTGCGCGCAGCAGCCCATCGTTCCCGGTGCGCCCGAGCCGGGGGTCCCCAAGGCTGCC
>DASYXO010000247.1:0-4251 GCA_035934825.1 Casimicrobiaceae bacterium | reverse complement strand
GTGAAGCCGCACTTGCTCGCGGTGTTCACGACGAGCAGGACCTTGCCCGTGTAGCGGTCGAGCTTGACCGGATGACCGGCGATGTCGTCGACGGTGAAATCGTGGAGGTTCGGCACGTCGGTTCCTCGCAGTGCGCTGGATCGCGGCATTATCGCTCCCGGCCGCCGGGGAGGCCAGCACCCTCGCGCGTTGCCGTCGCGGTATGCTGTCGTCCTTGCAATCGATGCGGGGAGCAGCCTGCTCGGACGTCCCCCCGGAGCGCCATGCCGACACCACCGCAGATACTCGCGCCTCATGTCCGGGACCTCGGGAGCTTCACGGTCCGGAGGGTGCTGCCCGCGGCCGACCGCAAGATGGTCGGCCCTTTCATCTTCTTCGATCACATGGGACCGGTCGTCTTCGCCCCCGGCCAAGGGATGGATGTGCGACCCCATCCGCACATCGGGCTCGCCACGGTCACGTACCTGTTCGAAGGCGCGATCCTGCATCGAGACAACCTGGGCACCGTCCAGCGCATCGAGGCAGGCGACGTCAACTGGATGACCGCCGGCCGGGGCATCGTGCATTCGGAACGCACCGCGCCCGACGACCGCTCGCGAGGCATCCGCATGCACGGCCTGCAGACCTGGGTCGCCCTTCCCTGCGCGCACGAAACGGCCGCGCCGTCCTTCACGCACATCGCGCGCGACCGGCTGCCGCGCTTCGAGCACGATGGCGCGCGGCTGACGGTCGTCGCGGGGCACGCGTTCGACCTCGTTGCGCCGACTCCCACGTTCAGCGACACGCTCTACGTCGCCGGCGAGCTGGAAGCCGGCGCGACGTTCATCGTCGCCACCGAGCACGAGGAACGTGCCGTCTACGTCGTATCCGGCGAGGTGACCGTCGACGGCTACGCGATCGCTGCCGCCCACATGGCAGTGCTGCCCGAAGGCGACGAAGCGCTGGTCCAGGCGCGCAGCGCGGCGCAGGTCATGCTGGTCGGAGGGGCGAAGCTCGACGGCGACCGGTTCATCTGGTGGAACTTCGTCGCCAGCTCGCGCGAGGCGATCGAGCAGGCCAAGGCCGACTGGCGCGAGCGGCGCCACGCCCCCGTGCCGGGCGAGACCGAGTTCATACCGCTGCCGGAGCGCTGAGGGCAATCTCGACGCGGCGGTTGCGCCGGCCTTCGCTGCGAATCCTGAGCACGCGGATCGCGCCGATTTCGCCGATGTTCTGCACATGGGTTCCGCCGCAGGGCTGCAGGTCGATGCCCGGGATCTGCAGCAGGCGCACGCGGCCCGCGCCGCGCGGTGGGGCGACGCTCATGGTCTTGACGAGCTCGGGACGCGCATCGAGCTCATCGTCGGTGATCCACACGGTCTGCGTCTCGATGCCGCGCGCGATCAACTCGTTGGTTCCGCGCTCGATCGTCGCCGCGTCGAGCAGGCTCATGTCGATGTCGAAATCGAGGCGCGCCTTCGCAGGCGCGATGTTGCCGCCGGTGACGGGGGCGACGACGACACAGGACAGCACATGCAGCGCGGTGTGCAGGCGCATCAGCGCGTAGCGCCGCGCCCAGTCGATTTCGAGCTCCACTGCCTCGCCTACCTCCGGCAGTGCCGCGCCGGGCACCGGTACGTGCACGATGCGGTCGACCAGGTCGGCCTTGCGCGTGTCGGCGATGGCGATCGTCTCGCCATTCGCACGCAGCAGCACGCCGGTGTCGCCCATCTGTCCTCCGCCCTGCGGGTAGAAGACCGTCCGGTCGAGCTCGATGCCGCGATCGTCGACCGCGACGACGCGCGCCGTCGCAGTCCTCAGGTAGGCGTCGTCCCGGAACAGCAGCTCGGTGGTCATGGCGTGCCAAAGCCTCCGCCGCCCGGGGTCTCGACGACGAAGACATCACCTTCACGCATCTCGACCTGGCAGGTCGCGCCGTAGTCCTCGCGCGTGCCATCGACGCGCTCGACCCAGTTGGCGCCGCGTGCGCCTGGGTGCCCGCCGGCGACGCCGAACGGGGCGACTCGCCGGTGGTTGGCGAGCATCACCGCTGTCATCGGCTCGAGGAAGCGCAGGCGGCGCAGCGTGCCGTCGCCGCCGCGGTGGCGCCCCGCTCCGCCGCTGCCGCCGCGAATCGAGAAGGCCTCGAGCCGCACCGGAAAGCGCCATTCGAGCACCTCGGGATCGGTCAGGCGCGAGTTGGTCATATGGGTCTGCACCGCGCTCGCGCCATCGAAGCCGGGGCCCGCGCCGGAGCCGCCGGCGATCGTCTCGTAATACTGGTAGCGGGCGTTGCCGAACGTGAAATTGTTCATCGTTCCCTGCGATGCGGCCAGCACGCCCAGCGCCCCGTAGAGCGCATCGGTCACCGTCTGCGAGGTCTCGACGTTGCCCGCGACGACCGCAGCGGGGAAGCGTGGATTGAGCATCGACCCTTCGGGAATGACGATCGAGAGCGGCTTGAGGCAGCCGGCATTCATCGGGATCTCGTCGTCGACAAGCGTGCGAAACACGTAAAGCACTGCCGCCTTGCACACGGCCGACGGGGCGTTGAAATTGGTGGCCTGCTGCGCGCTGGTGCCGGTGAAGTCGATCGTCGCCGAGCGCGCCGCGTGGTCGACGCGGATCGCGACGCGGATCACCGCCCCGCTGTCCATCTGGTAGGCGAACTGGCCATCGCGCAGCGCGCCGATGACCCGGCGCACCGCCTCTTCCGCATTGTCCTGCACGTGCTTCATGTAGGCGCGCACCACCGGCAGGCCGAAATGGCCGACCATCTTCGTCAGCTCCTCGGCACCTTTCGCGCAAGCCGCCACCTGCGCACGCAGATCGGCGAGGTTCTGCTCGACGTTGCGGACCGGATGACACCCGCCCTGCAGAATCGCCCGCATCTCGTCCTCGAGGAAGCGGCCCTTCGCGACCAGCTGCAGGTTGTCGAGCAGCACGCCTTCCTCGTCGACATGCGTCGACGCCGGCGGCATCGAGCCCGGGGTGATGCCTCCGATGTCGGCGTGATGGCCGCGCGAAGCGACGTAGAACTCCGGCTCGGGCGCAGCGAGGAACACCGGGGCAATCACCGTCACGTCGGGCAGATGCGTGCCGCCGTTGTACGGGGCGTTGAGCACGAACGCGTCGCCGGGCCGCATCGTTCCCTCGCGCCGGTCGATGATCGTGCGCACGCTCTCCCCCATCGAACCCAGGTGGACCGGCATGTGCGGCGCGTTGGCGATCAGGTTGCCTTCGGCGTCGAACAGCGCGCAGGAGAAATCGAGGCGCTCCTTGATGTTGACCGAGTACGCAGTGTTGGCGAGCGTCACGCCCATCTGCTCGGCGATCGCCATGAACAGGTTGTTGAACACCTCGAGCAGCACCGGATCCGCGCTGGTGCCGATCGCAGGCGTCCGCTCGATCCGCTCGACTCGCTCGAGGATCAAGTGGTCGCGCTCCGTCAGGCTCGCCCGCCAGCCCGGCTCGACCACCGTCGTGGCGTTCGCCTCGCGAATCACCGCCGGTCCGGCGACGACGTCGCCGGGGCGCAGGTCCTCGCGTGCGTAGACCAGCGCGTCGCGCAGTGAGCCGTCGCTGTAGATCCGGCTTGCACGGACGGGTACCAGATCGCCGCTGCGCCCGGCGAACAGGGGTCGCTCGTCCAGCACCTCCTGGGTCCTGCCGATCGCCTCGACGGCGATCGCTTCGATCACCAGCGGCTTGCCCGGCATCAGGAAACCGTAATGCTGCCGGTAACGCCGCTCGAACTCGGTTACGAGCGCGCCGCGATCGCGACCGGCCGGCAAGGCGATCGTCGTGTCGGTGCCCTCGTATTTGAGCTGCAGCGTGCGCTCGCAGCGAACCCGGTCCGCAGCCACGCCCTGCGCGACGACCTCGCCGCGAGCTGCCGGCTCGAGTGCAGCGAACGCATGCGCGCAGGCGGCGAGCGCGTCGTCGTCGAGCCCCGCTTCGACGGCCTGCTGCCGCAGCGCGCGCACGTCGGCCAGCCCGATCCCGTATGCCGAAAGAACGCCGGCGAGCGGGTGGATGAATACCCGCGACATGCCGAGCGCATCCGCGACGCGGCAGGCGTGCTGGCCGCCGGCGCCCCCGAAGCAGCACAGTACGTATTCCGTCACGTCGTGGCCCCGCTCCACCGAGATATGCTTGATCGCGTTCGCCATGTTCGCGACGGCGATGTCGAGGAATCCATCCGCGACCTGCTCGGGCGTACGCGCGTAGCCGGTGCGCGACGCGATCTCCCGGGCGAGATCGGAAAACTTT
>DASYXO010000237.1:0-16192 GCA_035934825.1 Casimicrobiaceae bacterium | reverse complement strand
GGGGCGATCGATCTGCCGGTCGTCGGCGTTGGCCACAACGCGCTGCTGGCCGATCCCCAGGTGCTCGCGCGCACGCTCGCCGAGATCGAGGCGGCGCGCGCCGTACCGGCGGCGCGGGCGGCGGGAGCGCCGACGTCGCCCGCGCCGCCGGTCGCCGGCGCTACCAGTGGATCCCCTGGGTGAGCTGGGCGAAAGCGATTTGCTCGGGGGACAGCGGTTGCGGCTCCCCTTCCTTCTTCCCCTGCGCCGCGGCCGAATCGGGGAACATGTTGTAGGCAGTGTTGAGCAGCACCTGCGTGACCTTGGGCGCGACCGCGTGGCAGACCGCGCCGAACACGCCCAGCCGCGTCGCGATGCGCACCGGCTTGCGCACGATCGCGTCGACCACCAGTCCCGCCGCTTCCTCCGGGGACAGCGTCGGGAGGCTGTCGTACATGCGGGTCGGCGCGATCATCGGCGTGCGCACCAACGGCATGTTGATCGTCGTGAAGTCGATGTTCTTGTCGACGAGCTCGGAGGCGACGCAGGCCGAGAACGAGTCCAGCGCCGACTTGGACGCCACATAGGCGGAAAAGCGCGGAGCATTCGACAGCACGCCGATCGACGAGATGTTGATGATGTGGCCGCGCTTTTGCTCGATCATTCCGGGCAGGAACCCGAGGATCAGGCGGATCGCGCCGAAATAGTTGAGCTGCATGGTTCGCTCGAAATCGTGGAAGCGGTCGAACGAATTGACGATCCCCCGCCGGATCGAGCGCCCGGCATTGTTGATCAGGTAATCGCAGCCGCCCTGCTCCTTCAGCACGCGCTGCACCAGCGCGTCGCAGGCGGCGAGGTCCGAGACGTCGGCCGTGTACATGGCCGCGCTCCCGCCCATTGCGTCGATCTCCTTCTTGGTCCCGAGGAGCTTCTCCTCGCCGCGGGCGACCAGCACCACCTTCGCGCCCGCCTCGGCGAGCTTCAGCGCGGTCGCGCGACCGATGCCCGACGATGCGCCGGTCACGACGGCGACGCGCCCCTTGATGCGGCCCGACAGGCTGCGGTCGACGAACAGGTCGGGATCGAGATGGCGCTCCCAGTAATCCCACAGCGCCGGCGCGTAGCTGTCGAGGTCCGGAACGCTGATCCCGGAGCCTTTGAGCGCCTTCGCAGCCTCGCGGTTGTCGTAGCGGGTCGGCCAGTTGACGAACTGGAACGCGTCGCGCGGAATGCCGAGGTCGCTCAGGACGACCTTCATTGCCCGCTTGACTGGCGCGAGCGATCCCAGGCCGTAGAGGATCGGCGCCGGAACGAAGCCGAAAAGCCTCGCGTTGATGCGCATGGTCATCTGCGGCGCGTGGCCCGCGCGCGCAAAGATGTTGAGCACCTCGCCGATCCGGTAGGGTTTCGGATCGGTAAGGTGGAAGCACTTGCCGTCGAGCCCTTTCCTGTGCGCGATATGGTCGAGCGCATCGGCGACGAAATCGACCGGCACGATGTTGATCCTGCCGCCCTCGATGCCGATCATTGGCATCCATTCCGGCAGCAGCTTGCGCATTCGCTGCAGCGCCTTGAGGAAATAGTAGGGGCCGTCGATCTTGTCGATCTCGCCGGTGTGGGAGTCGCCGACGACGAAACCCGGCCGGTAGATCCGGAACGGACGCGTGCACTCGCGGCGGACGATGGCCTCGGCGTCGTGCTTGGTCCGGAAGTACGGATGGTCGAGGTCCTCGGCCTCCTCGAACATGTCCTCGCGGAACACGCCGTCGTAGAGCCCCGCGGCCGCGATCGAGCTCATGTGGTGGAAGCAGCCCGCACCGGTGGCGCCCGCGAACGCCACCGCGTGCCGCGTTCCCTCGACGTTGGCGACCTGTTGCGCTTCGGCACTGGCCTTCAGGTCGTAGATCGCGGCCAGGTGAAATATGTGCTCGACCTTGCCCTTGAGCCTGCGCATGTCGGCTGCGGAGACGCCGAGCCAGGGCTTCGCGAGGTCGCCGACGATCGCGACGACCTCCCGCTCGTCCACGCCCCAGGCCTCGCGCAGCTCGGCCAGCCGCGCGAGAGAGCCCTTGCGCACCAGCACGTAGACCGGCGCCTTGCGCCGGACCAGGTTGGCGACCAGATAACGGCCGATGAATCCGGTTGCGCCGGTCACGAAATAGGCCATCGATGTCTCCAGTTCGGGGCGGGTGCCACGGCAGGCGCCACACGCCACCACGCCTGGCGGGAACGGGCGCTCGGGCGACGGGAGGGCTCCAGTGCGCGGGTCGCCGATTGTACGCGCGAGACGGACGCGGACGGTCGCGGCGAGCCCGGGCACTGCGTCCGTTTAGAGTGCCTACTCTACATTCGCTGCCTAGAATCGATGCGCTGCGCGACCACGCGCAATGCTTACCGGGGAGATTCCATGCTGAAGAAAGCGAAATCGGCGGCGAGCGATAGACCCGCAGCGATGGTCGCGGACGTCAAAGACCTGTCCAAAGCCGTGCTCGACTCGTCGCGCCAGATCTGGCTCGCCGGGTTGGGCGCGTTCTCGCGCGCGCAGGCCGAGGGCTCGAAGCTGTTCGAGACGCTGGTGAAGCAGGGTGAATCGATCGAGGCGCGAACGCGCCGTGCAGCGGCGGATGGGGCGGTCGCGGCGCGGGACGTGGCACAGGCCAAGGCGAAGGAGATGCAGAAAATGGCCGGCGGAACTTGGGACAAGCTCGAAAAGGTGTTCGAGGATCGCGTCGCACGCGCGCTGTCTCGGCTCGGCGTGCATACCCAAAAGGACGTGGACCGGCTCGTTGCACGCGTCGATGCGCTGTCGGAAGCCGTCAACGAGCTGGTCAAGGCGAGCGGCGGCGTTGCCACCCGCAAGCGCGCCAAGCCCTCGAAGCAGCGCGCCCGCAAGACCCGAACCGGCCCTTAAACCAGGGACGCACCACGTTTTAAAACGTGGTGCGTCCCTGGTTTGTGGCTAGTCGCGGTTCAGCTTCTCGACTTGCTTGATGTAGTGGGTCATCGCGTCGTCGGCGCTCATGCCCTTGAGCTTGCTCCACGCGTCGTGTTTCGCGCCGCCGACGAAATCGAAACCGCCGGGGCGGTCGCCCTTGACATCGCCGTCGGTCGCCTGCTTGTAGTACGAGTAGAGCTTCAGCAGCGTCGGATTGTCGGGACGCTTCCTGGTGCTCTTCGCGGCCGCGGCAGCAGCTTCGAACCGGGCCCTGAGATCATCGCTCTTCGGTGCTGAGGCCATGCCCGCTCCCCGTCGACGTCATTTGACCTGGATTGCTTTCATGCTACTTTAGCGCGGCAGACGAGGTGTGCGCAACGCACACCCGAGCGCAGACCTTCCCTCCTGCTGCCGCGACCAGCGATGAAACGCCAACGGATCTCCGCGGTCGACAACGCGTGGCTGCGGATGGATCGCCCGGGCAACCTGATGATGATCTGCGGCGTGCTGATCTTCGGCGAGAAGATCGGGCTCGCACGCCTGCACGAGGTGATCGCCGAGCGCTTCCTGGTCTTCAAGCGCTTTCGCCAGCGCCCAGTCGAGAGACCGGCGATGTCGTTCTGGGAGGACGATCCCGGCTTCGACCTTGGCCACCACGTCGCGCACACCGCGTTGCCCGGACGCGCGGGCAAGCGCGAATTGCAGGCATTGGTGTCGCGGCTCGCGTCGACGCCCCTCGATCCGGCCCGGCCGCGGTGGCAGTTCCACCTGGTCGACAACTACGCCGGGGCGAGCGCGGTCGTCGTGCGCATTCACCACTGCTACGCCGACGGCATCGCGCTGGTGCGGGTGATGCTCTCGATGACCGACGCGACCACCGACGGACCGCCGGCGATGCCTTTCCAGGTGCGCGAGCACAGGCGTGCGCGATCAGACGACACGTTGTCGCAGGTGATGGCCCCGCTGTCCGGCGTGCTCGAGTCCGCGCGCAGGATCGGCGGCCTGCTGGTCGACACCGGCGTCGGGATCTGGCACGACCCCGCGAAAGCCGTCGACCTCGCCGACAAGGGAACGGCGCTGACGGCCGAGGTCGCGAAGCTCGCCTTGATGGCGCAGGATTCGCCGACGCGCTTCAAGGGCCGCCCGGGCGCCGCCAAGCGCGTCGCCTGGGCCGAGCCGCTGCCGCTGCCCGAGGTGAAGGCGATCGGCAAGGCGCTCGGCAGCTCGGTAAACGACGTGCTGCTGTCATGCGTCGCCGGTGCGCTGCGCGACTACCTCGCGGCCCGCGGCGATCGGGTCGAGGGCATCGTGCTGCGCGCGCTGGTGCCGGTCAACCTGCGTCCGATCGAAAGCGCGTACCGGCTCGGCAACCAGTTCGGGCTGGTGTTCCTCGATCTGCCGATCGCCATCGAGAACCCGGTCGAGCGGCTGTACGCGGTGCGCGCAAACATGAATGCGCTGAAAGGCAGCTACCAGCCAATCCTCGCGCTGGGACTGCTTGCCGCGATGGGCAGCGGACCCAAGCTGCTGCAGGAGACGCTGCTGTCGATCCTCTCGCGCAACGCGACCGCCGTGATGACCAATGTGCCGGGCCCGCGGCAACCGCTCTATATGGCCGGTGCGCGCATCGACAATCTGATGTTCTGGGTTCCGCAGTCGGGCGACATCGGCATGGGGGTATCGATCATCTCGTACAACGAAAGCGTGCAGTTCGGCGTGGTCACGGACCGCGGTCTGTGCCCGGACCCGGAGCGCGTCACCGGGCGTTTCCCGGCCCAGTTCGAGCAGCTCGTGCTCGCGACGCTGATGAGCCCCTGGCCGCGGGACGGCGAGCTCGATCCCCAAGTCGCAGCGGCCGCGGCAGGCATCGGCTGACGCGCGGCGCGCTCATGGAAACGCCGGATAGGTCGTCGGCGCCACGAAAGCCTCGCTCAGGTAGCGGCTCATCGGCACAAAGAGCTCCCGCGTCGAGAACCAGCGCGCATAGATGCGCCCGATCTCGCCGTCGCGAAACGTCTTCGCAAGTGCCCGGTCGACCACGCGCAAGAACGCCGGATCGTCCTTGCGCAGCATGATCGCGCGGGGCTCGATCGACAGGTAGCGGCCGACGACCGCGAAGTCGCCGGGCCGCGCGGCCTTGGCAATCAGCGCGTACAGCGCGACGTCCTCCATCGGGAACGCGACGGCCCTGCCGCCGGCAACGGCTGAGAATGCGTCGGCGTCGTCGCGGGCATCGAGGATCGTGAGCCCGAGGCCGCGTCGGGCGTTTGCCTGCCGAAGCAGCTTCGCGGCGGGCGTGCCGCGGACTGCCACGACGGTCTTGCCGCGCAGGCCGTCGATGTCGGTCACCCTCGACGCCCTGCGCGCCAGCAGGCGCACGCCCGAGACGAACGTCGTGTAGGCGAACGCGACGTCGCCGGCGCGCTCTCGCGTGTTGATCGTCGAGCCGCATTCAAGGTCGATCCTTCCGTCGTTCAGCATCGCGATCCGGCTCGCCCGCGTCACGACGACGAAGCGCACGTCGAGCTTCGGCAGCTTGAGCGCCGCCTTCACGGCGTCCGCGACGTGCATGCAGAGGTCGATCGAGTAGCCCCGCGGCTCGCGCTGCGCATCGACGAACGAGAACGGCGCCCTGGACGCGCGCACCCCCAGCGTGATCGTTGCCGTGTCGCGGATCCGCTTCAGCGTGTCGATGTGCGCGACGACGCGCGGCGCCACTCCGGCGGCCGTTCCCGATGCCATGGTCGATGCGACCGGCGCAGCGGAGGCCGCGTGCGCAGCGCCGGCCGGCATGCTGCCGGCGAAGGTCAGCCATACGCAGGCGAGCGCGGTGCCGCGGCGGGTATGTAGGAGGATCATCGTCGCGCAGTACCAAGCAAATCCGGCGCCAGCCCGCGCTCCGGACGCCGCGCCGGCGCCCGCTGCAGACCCGGTCCGCGTCCTCGGCGCCTAATCGAGCTCGGTTTTGGCGAATTCGACGTCGAGGCGCTCCATGGCGTCGTGCGCGGTAGCCCTGGCCGCCGCTTCGTAGAGCCGGGTCGCGTCGGGGAGGCGGCTCTTGCCGAACAGCCGGATCAGGCCGTTGGCGTACTCGACGCGCACGATCGGTGATTCCGGGAAGAGCTTCATCGCCAGCTCGAAACACCCGAGTGCGCCCTCTCGTTTGGCGCCGTAGGTCAGCCCGGCGACGATGCCGCCGACCTTGTCGATGACCTCCGACTGGTAGGCGCCGTACGCCAGCGCCGCCTCGGCGTGTTTCGGTTCGAGCTCCAGCGCGCGGGTCAGCGCATCGCGGATTTTCCCGCCGAAGCCCTGTGCGAGGGCTGTCACGACCGAAATGCCCTGCCCGTAGCGCCCCAGCGCCTGCGCATAGAGATAGTGGGCATTGGCGTCCTTCGGCGCCTCGCTGCGCCGGGCGTGAGCCCACTGCGCGGCCTCCTCGAACAGCACCAGGCGTAGCTTGTCGTCGCGCTCCAGGTAATGGGCGTAGATGCATTGCGCCTTGACCGCGGCGTTGACCGCCGCATCCCCTGCGGCGCGCCCGGCGTCGACCGCGTCGCGGAATGCGCCGGCGTGGAATCTCCGCCATGCGTCGGCCGCCGCCGGGCTCTTCGGGTAAGGCTCGCGGTCGCCCTGGTGCAGGCGCGGCCAGGCCTTCTTCAGCGCCGCGCCTTCGTACAGGTACGCAGGATCGGGGTGGGGGAACCTGGTCCAGATCTTTGCCATCTCGTGCTCCCGTACAAAGGTTCGCGGGGCTTGCTACAGGTAGTCGGCCGAAAGCCGCTCGACCAGCGCGCGCTCGTCGTCGCGCAGGAACGGCGCGAGCAGGGCCAGGACCTGGTAGGCGCCGCGCTCGAAGCGCATGCCGGCCGCCTGCTCGTCGGCACCGCCCCGATGCCTGCCGGCCGGTCGCGAGATGCGCTGGAAAGACATCCAGTACGTCGCGATCACCACGACATTGGTCGACAGCGCGTCGATCTCGTGGTCGGAGGCGCGCAGGGCGCCGGTCTCGCGCATGCCCCGGCAGGTCCCCGCAATGATGACCTGGACGTCACGGGTGAGGGAGGCGAAGCGTGCGGCGATCTGCGTGTTGCGCGAGGTGATGTCGTCGAGATCGCGATAGACGAAGCGGTATTGCCACATGCGTTCGAACAGCAGGTGCAGCAGCAGCCACAGGTCCTCGACGCCGGGCGGGTGCGACGCGGGAATGGCGAGCAGCGGTGCGATCGATGCATCGAGCGCGTCGTACAGCTCGCCGGTGATCTCGTCCTTGTTGCGGAAGTGGTAATACAGGTTGCCCGGGCTGATGTTCATCTCGTCGGCGATGTCGGCCGTCGTGACGTGGGGCTCGCCGTGCCGGTTGAACAGCGCCAGGCTGGTTTCGAGGATGCGCTCGCGGGTCCGGCGAGGGGGCTTGCGGGCCATCGTCGATGATGCCGCGAATGCGCGTCGTGGCCGTTGCTAGGCGTTGCGCATGCGCGTCACGCCGAGCGGGCGAGTGGGCGAGCGGTCGCCGCGCCGCGTCGCGACCTCGCGCTCGAGCTGGGCGAGCGCGTGGTCGAGGTCGCGTGCGATCCTGCGCAGGCTGTGCCGGCGCCCGGTCCCGGCGTGCAGCGGTCGGGGGTCCACGACCGCGTCGGTCACCGCGCGCTGCCGGTCGGCGATGCGCCCTGCACGCAGGCGCAATCCATGGCGGGCCAGCAGAGGGGCGAGGCGCGGGGCGTGTTCGCGCAGGTAGTCGCGCGTCGAATCGAACGCCAGCGCGCAGAGCTTCCTGCGTTGCGCGTAGCTGAATATCTTGGCGAAAAACATGTCGACGTCCTCGCGCGCCGGCTCGAACAGCAGGATGTCGGCATCCGGGTAGCGGGCCGCGTATTTTTCCATTCCGACCTTCATCCGCGAATGGATGATGGCCCGGAACGTCTGCGCCAGCACCAGTGGCAGCCCGCCCCGGTGGAGTTTCTCCACCGACACGCGCCGGCTGCGCTGCGCCGATCCCGCGTCGAAAGGCACCAGCGGGTTGACGCACAGCAGGAGGGCGATGCCCTCGTCCAGCGCGAGCGATGCATGCAGCGTCTTGTTGAGCGCACCGTCGACGTAATGCGCCCCGTCGATCTCCACTGGCGGGAACAGCGCCGGCAGCGCGGACGAGGCGCGGATCGCCGTCGAGATCGGCACGTGATCCTGGCCCGCAGTGCCGAAGGCGACCGGGCTGCCGGTGTCGAGGTTGGTCGCGACGAGGAACAAACGATGCGGGAGGGCGCGGAAGTCGTTGCTGCGTCCCGGCGCCGCGAACAGTCCTGCGAGAAAATCGTCGATCGCGCGGTTGTCGAACAGTCCGGTCGGCACCGCGCGCGACAGCGTTGCGAGCGACTCCATCGCACCGCGATGCAGCGGATCGCGCAGGTACTGGATGCCCGCGCGCAGCCCGAGCCCCGGCAAGCCCAGCAGGCGGCGGCCGAATTCGCGAAGTGCGGGCCTCAGGAAGATCTCGGGCTTGAGCGCGGCATCGCGGCCATTCTCGATGAACAGCCGGTACATCTGCGCGGGCGAGACGCCGTTCGCCAGCGCGGCGGCGACGAAGCTTCCCGACGAGACACCGACATACACATCGAGCGCGTTGAAGTCGAGGCCTTCCAGCGAGTCGGCGAGCGCAAGCAGCGTGCCGATTTCGTAGATGCCGCCGAGCGGGCCACCGCCTGCGAGCGCCAGGCCGACCCGCGCCCGCCCGCGACCGGCGGGCCCATTGGTGTTGCTATCGCGTCCCTGTCCGGCGCGTCCACGTGGGTTGCTGCCGCGTCCGCGGCCTGCGGTCATCGTTGCCCCGATGTCGTTCACCCGGAAGTGCTTCCCGACCGGACGGTCCGGCCGGGGTTTCCCGCCGCCGCAATGGTAGCGGAATTACGTCGCGGTCACGCGCCGGGTTGCACGGCGCTTGCCTGCGGCAGTTGCCTTGGGCAGCTTGCGGGCCCGGGCTGCACGCTTCGCGGGTTTCGCGGGAGACATGGCGCGGGGAGCCCGCGCGTCGGTCGCCACCGTGCCGGCCGTAAGCGCGATCCTGACCCGCGGCAACGTCCTGCGTGCGAGCGACGCAGCGGCGTCGGCCACCATCTGCGCCGAACTTTCGAGTCCGAGCCGGGCATGGCGCAGGATCGCGCTCCCGCGGCTGGCATTCGCCTCCAGCCGCCGCCCGACGCGGCGCAGCAGCTTCGACTCGACCTTCGCGCCTTCCGCCACCAGGCTGCGAAACGCCAGCGCCATTTCCTTGTCCGCCCAGTCGCGCGTCACCGACGCTGCACCGAGCGCCGCCAGCCACACTTGCCTCGACGCAGCCAGCACATTGTCGCCTGCGCGCGGCGCCGTCATCCGGATCGTGTTCGTCATTTCCATCTCCTTTTCGATGAAGATCGCGCGATACGCGCCTTCCGTTTGTTGGAACCTACCCCCGGGTCCTAGAGCGGTCACACTAATCGCGGGGGAGGCCCCTCCGGCTATCCGCGCATGCGCTGCGCGAGTCCGGTCGCGAGCCTGGCCGCGATCGCGTAGATCGACATTTGCGGGTTCGCCCCGATCGAGGTCGGAAACAGCGATCCGTCGAGGACATGGAGGTTGTCGAGCTGGTGATGGCGACCGGCAGGATCGGTGACCGCATGCCGCGGGTCAGGACCGAGCGGCGCGCCGCCCATGACATGCGCCGACACGATCGGCGTGGCGCGCGGGCGCAGGTCGAAGCCGTCGATCGCCGCTTTCGCCGCACCCACATCCGCGTAGCTGCGCCCTTCGCCGTGCACCGGCATCACCGAGGCCGCGCCGGCGGCGAACTGGATCTCGGCCATTGCCGCGAGTGCGCGCCGCACGCCGTCGAAGATGTAGGGCGTCAGCGCATAGTCGAGAATCGGCGTGCCGTCGCCGGCGAGCCGCACGCGGCCGCCGATCGCGTCGGGATGGAAGCCGTCTCGCAACAGCGCGATCAGTACCTGCATCCGGGGCAGGCGCTGCATCCACGCGGCGTGCTGCCCGCCGTGGCCTGGCAGCGTGATCGCGGCCAGCACCGGGTGCACCGGCGGCGCCTCGAGCTTGAAGCCCATCGGACCCGCGGGCGGTGCCATCTGCACGAAGTGGTCCGAGAAGATGGTTTGCGGCGCCCCGCTGAAACCGTCGATGCGCCCGGGCATCAGCGCGGCGGACACGACGGTGGGGTGCAGGAACGTGCGCAGGCCGAGGATGCCGTAGGGATCGGGCACGTGGCTGCGCAGCAGCAGCGCCGGCGTGTTGATGGCGCCCGCCGCACTCACGTAGGCGCGTGCATGCACGCTGATCCTGCGGCTCGCGGGCGTCGTGCCGCTCGCGTCCATCGCCTGGCATTCGAGCCTGTCGACGCGGTCGCGAAGGATGACCAAGCGGTGAGCGCGCGCGCGGGTCACCAGCGTTGCGCCGCGGGAGAGCGCCTGGGGAATCGTCGTCACCAGCATCGACTGCTTGGCATTCGTCGGGCAGCCGAGGCCGCAGTAGCCGAGGTTCCAGCAGCCCCGGACGTTGCGGCGTATCGTCCCCCAGTGCAGGCCGAGCTTCTCGGCGCCGGTCGCCAGTGCGGCGTTGTTGGCGTTGGGCGCAGTCGCCCACGGCGCGACGCCCAGGCGCTGCTCGACGCGATCGAACCACGGCGCGAGATCGCCGGGGCCGAAGCCGTCGATTCGGAAGACCGACGCCCAGTACGCGAGCGTGGGCTCGGGAGTGCGGAACGAGCTCGTCCAGTTGACCGTCGTGCCGCCGCCGACGCAGCGGCCCTGCAGGATGTTGATCGCCTTGTCGGCGGTCTTGCGCGCCGCGGATTCCTGGTACAGGTCGCGGTACGCCTCGTTCTCCAGCATGTGGAAATCGCTCGACGACTTGAGCGGGCCTTCCTCGATCATCAGGACCGTGAGCCCGGCGTCGCAAAGGATCTCGGCGGCAATGCCGCCGCCCGCGCCGGTTCCGACGATCACGACGTCGGCTTCGAGGACCAGGTCGCGGTCGAGCGTGGACGCATCGACGACCTTCCACCCGTCCAGCAGTCCCGCGCGGATCGGGTCGACGATCGGGATCGCGGCGTGCGCGGGCCTGCCGATCGGCGTCGCGCCGGCTTCGGTTATGGTTTCGGTCAAGCCGATCGGCGTCGCGCCGGCTTCGGGGGTTGTGGAGGCGGTCGGCATCGCGCTGGCTCCGGGCATCGTCATGTCAGCCGGGGCGGCCCGGGATAGCCGATGGCGGGCCACGACCGCGGATTCGCATACCAGGCGGCGAAGGTGATCTGGTGCAATGCATCGTAGGCGGCGCGCTTTTGCGTCCACCGGCTCGATTGCAGGCGAACGAGGAATGCGTCGGCGTCGGCGACGCTCGCGTTCTCCCATGAACTGGTCATGCCGCCCAGACCGATGCGCAGCGGCGCGAACGCGAGCAGCGAGAACAGTGATGCGAGCTCCTCGCGCGCGATCGGCGCGAGTCCGCGCATCGCTACACCGATGCCGTCGATCGTCTGCGCGATCGCGGCGTCGCGCGCGCGTCCGGGCGGCGGCAGCGCGCCGGCGAGCAGCGCCGGCACCAGCGCGCGCATGATGTCGACGCCGTCCTTGCTAAGAGCGCCTGCGCCGCGGCGCGCTGGGGTCGGCTGCAGCAGCCGCGCGGTGGCGAACGCCAGGGCGCCCAGGGTTCCAGCGAACAGCACGCGGCGGCGGGAGGGATTCAAGCTGCGGGGCGGTGGAAAGGATTCAAGGAATGAGGCGGCGCGGACGGGACGGGGCAGGTTGCGCGCGATCGACTGGATCGCGGCAGCGGGCCGCTGCGCCTCGGGCGCCGCGATGTTGCGCGAGCGCCCCGACCGCGACGATAGTGGCCGCGGGTAGAGCAATCAATCTAATGCGTCGATCGACCCGCCCCGACGCCGGGATTAGACTGCGTGGGCATGTCCCGGCCGCCGAGCGACGCGAGACAATGAGCGATACCGCCAGCCATGCCGCGGTCGAAGCACTGCTGGCCGCGCTCGAGCGCGTGCAGCAGCACCACGCCGAGCGCGCGTCGAAACCCGAGCGCGCACGGGCGCTGGCGCGGGTCTGCGAATGGCAGGCGCGGCGGCTGCGGCGGACCTACGACGATCTCGAGGCGCAGCCGCGCTACCAGGCGGCGATCAGGTTCTTCGAGACCGACCTCTACGGCGGCGCCGATTTCGCGCAGCGCGACGCCGACCTCGCGCGCGTGGCGCCGGTGTTCAAGCGACTGCTTCCGGCGGGCGTGATCGCGACGGTGGCGACGGCGGTCGAGCTGAATGCGCTGTCGCAGGATCTCGACCGGGCGCTGGCGGACACGCTCGTCGCCGCGGACGCGGGGTTCGGCGTCGCCGACTACTGCAGGGCGTACCGGAAGATGGGCCGCTACGATCGGCGCGCGCGCCAGATCCGCCTGGTCGGCGACGTCGGCGTCGCGCTGGATCGCTACGTGCAGATGCCGATGCTGCGGGGCGCCCTGAAGCTGATGCGCAAGCCCGCGCAAGCTGCCGGACTCGGGACGCTGCAGGATTTCCTGGAGCGCGGATTCGGGGCCTTTGCGCGCATGGGCGGGGCGGTCGAGCTCCTCGCGACCATCGAGAGTCGCGAGACGACGATCCACGATTCGATCGTCGCGGGCTCCGACACGCCGTTCCCCGATCCCCTCGCCTGACCTGGATTGCCGGCGGCCCGCCGGCCGGCAGCCCCTCCGTGTCATCGAAGGCCGGGCTGCTGCGGCTCGCTGGCCGCGCCGCTCACACGCGGCGCTTGCCCGAGAGCTTGTCGAGCTGCGCGTGGATCTCCCTTTCGATCGAGGGTTTCAGCGGCGTCAGCAGCAGGCCGAGCTTGACCTCTAGGCGGATGTGGGTCGCGCTGACGTGCATGCGTCCGGCGACCCCCGGTCGCTCGAATACGACCTGGTCGCCTTCCCATTCATAGGCGAGATCGAAGCGCCGGCGCAGGTCCTGCGCGAGCCGCTCGGCAGCCTCCTTCGCCTTGCGGTGGGTGAGCGCGTGCTGCTTCGCGATCGAGATCGACGCCAATGCCCTGCCCCCTCGTCGCGCAGTATAGAGCGGGGCAAGTGGCGTCGGCAGTTGACACATGAGCAGAACGAACGTAGGCTTCAAACAAACGTTTGAATGCAAGCCGTCTTCCGCTTCCGATGCCCCCCAAAGCCAGGATCATTCCGCTCAAGCCGCCGCGCGATCCTGCGACGACCAAGGAGCGCATCCTCGATGCCGCCGAGGCGCTGTTCATGGAGCACGGTTACGAGGCGACGAGCCTGCGCGCGATCACTGCCGCCGCCGAAGCGAACCTCGCCGCGGTCAACTACCACTTCGGCAGCAAGGAAGCGCTGTTCCAGGCGGTACTGACGCGCCGGCTCGACCCGATGAATCAGGCGCGCGTCGAGTTGCTGACGCGCCTCGAGGCCGCGGCCGGATCGCGCCCCTTGTCCTGCGAGCGGATCTTGATGGCGCTGTTGATCCCGCCATTGAAGCTCGCCCGCGACCCGGAGCGCGGCGGCAAGGATTTCCTGCGCCTGCTGGGCCGCGCCTATGCCGACCCGGCGCCTTTCATCCGTCGCTTTCTGTCGGAGCAGTATGCGGTGATGATCGCGCGCTTCAAGGCTGCCTTCGGGCGCGCCCTGCCGCGGCTGCCGCGCAAGGAGCTGTCGTGGCGCCTGCACTTCATCATGGGCGCGCTGTCGTACACGCTGGCAGGCACCGACGCGCTGAAGCTGATTGCCGAGCTCAATCCTCACGAATCGACCAACGACGAGATCCTGCTGCGCCGCCTCGCGCCATTCCTGCTCGCGGGGCTCGAGGCGCCGCTGCCCGACCTGTCGGCCGTGACGCGCGAGCTCGACGGCGAACTGGGCAAGATCGCATGAACGCCGCACCGGCAACCGATCGGATGTCGCCGACGCAGCGCGCGGCCCCCACGACCTGGAGCCACCGATGATCGCCTTCATGCTCGCCATCGCACTCTTCGGGGCGCTGGCGCTTGCCTACGTCCAGGCGCCGGGTCTCGCCTGGTTCGCATCGATCGCCGCATGGCTGGCCGCGACGTGGTTCACCGGGACGCTTCCCCTGCCGGGGGTCGCCGGCCTTGTGATCGGGTTCATGCTGCTTGCGTTGCCGCTCGTCGTCCTGCCGCTGCGCCGCAGGCTGGTCAGCGCGCCATTGCTCGCCGGCTTCCGCAAGGTGCTCCCCGCGATGTCGCAGACCGAGCGCGACGCGCTGGAAGCCGGCACGGTGAGCTGGGACGGCGAGCTCTTCTCCGGCCGGCCGGCCTGGCCGCGCCTGCTCGCCCTCGAGCGCACCCGGCTGACCCCGGAGGAGCAGCATTTCCTCGACCACGAGGTCGAGACGCTGTGCGCGATGGTGTCGGACTGGGAGACGACCAACGTCTACAAGGACCTGCCCCCGCAGGTCTGGCAATACATCAAGGACCACGGCTTCCTCGGGATGATCATTCCCAAGTCCTACGGCGGCCTCGGCTTCTCCGCCTACGCGCATTCGCAAGTGATCACCAAGCTGTCGACGCGCAGCGGCACCGTCGCGGTGACGGTGCTCGTCCCCAATTCGCTGGGCCCCGGCGAGCTGCTGCTGCATTACGGCACCGACGAGCAGAAACACCGCTACCTGCCGCGCCTTGCGCGCGGCCTCGAGATCCCCTGTTTCGCGCTCACCAATCCGCAGGCGGGCTCCGATGCCGCGGCGATTCCCGACTGGGGCGTCGTGTGCTGGGGTGAGTACGAAGGTCGTCGCAGCCTCGGGCTGCGGCTGACCTGGGACAAGCGCTACATCACGCTGGGCCCGGTGGCGACGCTGCTGGGCCTCGCATTCCGCGCCTACGACCCCGAGCACCTCGTTGGCGAGCGCGAGGATCTCGGCATCACCTGCGCGCTGATCCCCACCTCGCATCCGGGCGTCAACATCGGCCGGCGGCACATGCCGTTGAACGCGGTCTTCCAGAACGGCCCGAACTGGGGCCGCGACGTGTTCATTCCGATGGACTGGGTGATCGGCGGCCCGCCGATGCTGGGTCGTGGCTGGCGGATGCTGATGGAATGCCTGGCGGCGGGCCGCGGCATTTCGCTGCCCTCGTCGAACACCGGCATGGCCAAGCTCGCGGTGCGCACGACCGGGGCCTACGCGCGCGTGCGCACCCAGTTCAAGACGCCGATCGGCCGCTTCGAGGGCATCGAGGAGGCGCTGACCCGGATGGGCGGCAATCTCTACCTGATGGACGCGACGCGGATGCTGACCGCGACCATCGTCGACCAGGGCGGGAAACCCGCCGTGCTGTCGGGCATCGCCAAGCTGCACATCACCGAGCGCAACCGGCAGGTGATCAACGACGCGATGGACATCGCCGGTGGCAAGGGAATTTGCATGGGACCGTCGAACTTCCTCGGTGCGGCGTACATGCAGATGCCGGTGTCGATCACCGTCGAGGGTGCGAACATCCTGACGCGCAGCCTGATCGTGTTCGGGCAGGGCGCGATCCGCTGCCACCCGTACGTGCTGCACGAAATGGCCGCGACGCGCGCCCCTGATACCGGCAAGGCCGTGCGCCTGTTCGACGCCGCGCTGTTCGGCCATCTGCGCTTCGGGCTCTCGAATGTAGCGCGCACGCTGGTCATGGGACTGACCGGCTCGAACTTCGTCCGCGTTCCATCGAATGTGGCGCCGGAGACGAAGCGCTATTACCAGCAGCTCACGCGCTTCTCGGCCGCGCTCGCGTTTCTTGCCGACATCTCGATGGGGACGCTGGGGGGCGCGCTGAAGCGCAAGGAAAAGCTCTCGGCGCGCCTGGGCGACGTGCTGTCGCTGCTCTATTTGTGCTCGGCGACGCTGTGGCGCTACGAGCAGGATGGTCGCAAGCCCGAGGATGCGCCGTTGATGCACTGGGCGATCTGGGATGCGATGTTCAAGGCGCAGAACGCGATCGAAGGCGTGATCTCGAACTTCCCCAATCGCGCGATCGCGGCAGTGATGTGGCGGGTCGTGTTTCCGCTCGGGCGGCCCTACGAGGTGCCGTCCGACCAGCTCGGCCACGACGTTGCGAAGATCCTGCTCGAGCCCTCCGCAGCCCGCGATCGTCTCGCCGGTGGCATGTTCATAGGCGATCCCGACCAGCCGGTGGGCCTGCTCGAGCGCGCGCTCGGCCTCACGGTCGAGGTCGAGCCGCTGGAGCGCCGGCTGAGGGATGCGCAGCGAGATGGCAGGATCGACGCGCAGCTTTGGCCGGG
>DASYXO010000209.1:0-1567 GCA_035934825.1 Casimicrobiaceae bacterium | reverse complement strand
TCGCAGCATCCACATCGTCGCGGCGGAAGTCGACCAGCGACGTACTGGCGCGCACGTCGAGGTCGAGGTCGCGATGTGCCGCAACGAAGCGACCGATCCGCGGCAACAGCCAGCGCGCCGCGAACGATGGCATGACGCTGACGCGGAAGTGACGCGGATTCCGGCGCTCGGCCACTTCGCGCACGGCCTCGGCAAGTTCCGCCAGCGCAGCCTTGACGCGGCTCGCGAAGCGCTCGCCTTCGTCGGTCAGCCGGACCCCGCGCCCCGCGCGCTCGACCAGAGACACGCCGAGCGCGTCCTCGAGCCCCTTGAGCTGATGGCTGATCGCGCCGTGGGTCACGTGGAGCTCGGCAGCCGCGCGGGTGAGGCTGCCGCTGCGCGCGACAGCCTCGAGCGCGCGCAGTGCCTGCAGCGGGGGAATCCGCAACGTCATGGCCGGCCGACCAAATTGTGAGTCATATTGACATTATCGCTGAATATTGATCGATTGTTGCCGGCTAACTTCCCTCTTAGACTGTGTTTCGTGATCAACGGCATACGCGAGGCAGAAATGACAGCATATCTCACAATTAGCGACCGCGGAACTCCTGCGGCGCTGCGCCCGGCGACGGCGATCGACGAGGAAGGCGTGTCTCCGATGACCGAAGCGCAGCGCGCGGCGCTGGTGGCGCTGGTGCGCCCGCAGACGGCACGGCGCCTCACGCGCTGGGAACGGCGCGACCACGCAGGCGATGTCGTGTGGGCGGGCACGCTGGCGCTGATGCTCGGGCTCTCGCTGCACGTGCTGGCCGACGGCCTGCGCTTCGTGCGCGAAGCCGATGCGCTGCAGGCGAATATTGCGGCGCGCGCGCACGTCGACGCGCAGGTCGCGCAGTCGCCGTCGACGCCGCCGGCATCGCCTCCGGTCGCGGACGCGGCTGCGGTCGCGCGCGCGCCCGCCGAAGGCCTCGCAGAAGGGCGTCAGTCCTCGGGGGTGGTCAGGCGCACGATGTAGCCTCCTGATTTCTCGTCGCGGTCGAGCGCGAGCTCGCCGCGGCGAGCGGCCTCCTCGAGCAGGCCGTTGAACGACCGGAAGCCGTAGTACGACTCGCTGAACCCGGGCTTGCGGCGTTTGAGCGCCTGCTTGACCATCGAGCCCCAGATCTTCTCCTCGGCGCCGCGCTCCGACAGCAGCGCATCGATCGTCTCGACCACGAGGTCGACCGCTTCGTCGCGGCGCTTCTGCTCATCCCTCGGAAGCTCGGCGGCCGCGTCGGTCGCGGCGCTGGCGTCCGCGGAGGCGTCGGCAACTGCGCCGACCGCAGCATCGCCGCGCGCTGCCGCCGCGGCGTTGCGCGCGACGGCAGCCTCGGCGCCCTTCTTCGCCGACGCGCGCGGCTTGCCGGCGGCGGCTGCGCGCGGGCTGCCGCGCCTCGCTGCGGCCTTCTTCTTTTCTCGCACCAGGTCGTCGTAATAGATGAACTCGTCGCAGTTGGCGATCAGGAGGTCGGAGGTCGAGTTCTTGACCCCCACGCCGATCACCGACTTGGCGTTCTCGCGCAGCTTCGACACCAGCGGCGAGAAGTCG
>DASYXO010000064.1:0-1970 GCA_035934825.1 Casimicrobiaceae bacterium | reverse complement strand
GATGGTCGGTGACATCGCGCACGGCGCCGAGGGCGCGCGCGGAAGGATGCTGGGCGTCGTGCACCGGCTGCGCGGCAACCGGGCGAACATCCAGCACCACTACGACGTCTCGAACGCGTTCTACCGGATGTGGCTCGATTCGCGGATGGTCTACTCCTGTGCGTATTTCCGTGCCCCGGGCGATTCGCTGGATGACGCGCAGGCGCAGAAGCTCGACCACATCTGCCGCAAGCTCCGGCTCGCCGAAGGCGAGCGGCTGCTCGACATCGGCTGCGGCTGGGGAGCGCTGATCCTCTGGGCGGCGAAGCACTACGGCGTCGAGGCCCACGGCATCACGCTGTCGCGGAACCAGCACGATCACGTGAAGCGCGAGATCGAGGCGCAAGGCCTCGCCGGCCGCGTCCGTGTCGAGCTGCGCGACTATCTCGACCTGCCCGACGTCCCGGCCTACCACAAGATCGCGAGCGTCGGCATGTTCGAGCATGTAGGCCCGCGCAATTTCGACCGCTATTTCGGCAAGATCGCGCGTCTGCTCGTGCCGGGGGGAATGGTCCTGAACCACGGCATCACGCACAACCAGGTCGGCACCCGCAGCCTCGGCAGCGGAATCGGCGACTTCGTCGAGGAGTACGTTTTTCCCGGCGGCGAGCTCGCGCACGTGTCGCAGGTAGTCCGCGCCGCCGCCGCGTGCGGGCTGGAAGCGATCGATGCCGAGGGGCTGCGCGAGCACTACGCGAAGACGCTGTGGCACTGGGTCGATCGCCTCGAGGCGAATGCGGCCGCGGCGCGCGCCGAGGTCGGCGAGGAGAGGTTCCGCGTCTGGCGCATCTACATGGCGGGTTCCGCGCACGCCTTCGATCGTGGCTGGCTGTCGCTGTGGCAGGTGCTCGCAGGCAAGCCGCTGCCCGACGGTCGCCTGCCGCACCCGCTGACTCGCGACTACATGTACGGGCCGCGAAAGCCCGGCGACTGACATCGTGACTTCCTCCGCCCCCGCGCCGGTCGCCGCACAGGTCGGCCCGCTGGCATTCCCCTGCACGTTCCCGATCAAGATCATGGGACGCACCGAGCCGGGATTCGCGCAGGCGATCCTCGCGATCCTGCAACGACATGCCCCCGATTTCGACGGTGCCGCGCTGGAGATGCGCTCGTCCTCGGCCGGGAATTACCTTTCGCTGACCGCGACGGTCAATGCCATCTCGCGCGAGCAGCTCGACGCCCTCTATCGCGACCTGGTCGCGCATCCGACGGTGGTGATGGTCCTGTAGACATGCGTCGCAGCCCGGGCCCGATCATCCGTACGCTCGGCCGCAGCGAGTACGAGGCCACCTGGCATGCGATGCAGGCGTTCACCGATGTGCGGACGCCGCAGACGCGTGACGAGATCTGGCTGACCGAGCATCCGCCGGTGTACACGCTGGGGCTCGCCGGTCGCAGTGAGCACGTGCTCCGAACCAACGGCATCCCGGTCGTGAAGGTCGACCGGGGCGGGCAGATCACCTACCACGGGCCCGGCCAGCTGGTCGCGTACCTGATGCTCGACCTGCGACGCCTGCGCCTGGGGGTGCGCGACATGGTCAGGCGCATCGAGGCCGGGGTGATAACATGGCTTAGCACCGATGCGATCGATGCCTACGGCAAGCCATCGGCGCCAGGCATCTACGTCCGCCGCGCTGGCAGCGAGGCCAAGATCGCGGCGCTTGGCCTGCGGGTGCGACGCGGTTGCACCTACCACGGGGTGGCCGTCAACATCGACATGGACCTGTCCCCTTTCGCCGACATCGATCCCTGCGGATACCCCGGATTGCAGGTGGCGCAGCTCGCCGATTTCGGCGTGCGCCGATCGGTGGCCGACGCTGGTGCCGCGCTGGCGCCGATCCTTGCCGAGCGGCTGACGTCGGGGGACGGGCAGTGAGCGACCCGCTGGGCAACGGGCTGGGAAGCGCCCTGCCGCCGGCCAACGCCGCGGG
>DASYXO010000062.1:0-6885 GCA_035934825.1 Casimicrobiaceae bacterium | reverse complement strand
GCTACGACCCGAATCTGCGAACGCAGGCGCAGATCTACGATCCGGCCGCCGCGATGGCACTGCTCGACCGCTTCGGCTACAAGGACGTGGACGGCGACGGCTACCGCGAATTACCCGACGGCAAGCCCCTGACCGTCGTCCGCTGGTCGACGCCGGGCTCGGCGGCGCGGCAGGACGACGAGCTGTGGAAGCGGAACATGGACGCGATCGGCATCCGGATGGTCTTCCGGCACGACCGCCTGGCGGAGCTGCGGAAGATGGCGCGGCTGGGCAAGGTCCAGACGCGCAGCGATGGCTGGAACGCCGACTACCCGGACGCCGAGAATTTCATGCAGCTGCTCTACGGTCCCAATGCGGCGCAGGAGAACAACGCGCAGTTCGACCTGCCCGAATTCAACCGCCTGTTCGAACAGGCGCGCAGCCTTCCCGATTCGCCGCAGCGCACGCGGCTGTTCGATCGGATGACCCAGATCGCGATCGCCTACGCGCCGTGGCGGCTGACCTACCATTTGATCGCCGACAGCCTTCGCCAGCCGTGGATCGGCAATTTCGTCCCGAATCCGCTCCGCGAGGAATCCTGGGAATACCTCGATGTCGATCCAGCGGAGCGCTCGAAGCGGCACTGAGTCGGATGCCGGCGGGGCGGCCTAGGCGTGGCGCGCGCCCATTGCTCAGGCACTCGCCGCCGAGGGTTGCGGAGGCAGCAGGTGGCCGAAACCATTGCGTGCGAGCAACGTCGACCAGCGTGGATCGCCGCGCAGTCGGTCGAATGCGGGGTCGACCGGCACGCAGACGAAATTGAAATCGCGAAGCTCGGCCGCTTGCGCAAGCCATTCCAGGGCCTCGTCGGGCCGATCCATGCGAGCGCATACCATCGCGAGCTGGTAGGGGGACGCGAACCCGTCCTCGAACATCGCCTGCAGCCAGGCGAGACCCGCCTGCGCCGATTGCAGGTCGCCCAGCAGTGCACAGGCCTGGGCCAGACCGCAGCGGCCGATCGTGAGTCGCGGATGCGCGTCGAGCAGGGCAGCGTAGGCGGCGCGCGCAGCCTCCGGGCGTCCAGCGTACAGATGCAGGGCTGCCCGCAGGTTCGCCGCAATCAGGTGATTCGGCGCAAGGTGCAGCACATCCGCCAGCGCTGCGTCCGCCCGCCCGTAATCGCGCTCGTAGAGGCTGACCAGCGCTTCGTGGGTACGCAGCGTGAGATCGAGCGGCGCCAGCGCCCGGGCCTCTGAAAGCTCGGCGCGCGCCTCCGCGAAGCGGAGGTTGAACATCAGCGACCAGCCGTAACGCGAATGCGCGCCAGCATCCGCGGGCGCGAAGCGAACGGCCTTGAGCAGCGCAGCCTCGGCGGCAGGCCAGTCGCGGTCGAAGCTGTGATGAATGGTTCCCAGGGTCCCCCACGCTCCGCCGTGCTGAGGGTTGATCTCGACCGCACGCAGCGCCGCGCGCCGGGCGGATTCCATCGCGGGCTTCGACGGTAGCGAGGTCAGGCCGACCAGGTGGACGAGTGCCAGCGCGAGCCCCGCATGCGCGTTTGGGGCGTCGGTCAGTGCAATCGCCGCCTCGAACAGATCGACGGCCTTGAGATGGCTGTCGATGGCCTGATCGCGCAGGCACCACTGGCCCCGGTAGATCAGGTCGCGCGCTTCGGCATTGCCTTCGATCCGGACGTACGGGCGCCGTCCGGCCAGCGAGATCCTCTGCAAGCGCTGCTCCTCGGCATCGCGATGCAGCACGGCGATGATCGCGCGGGCGAGGGATTCGAGCGCCGCTGGGGCAGCCGCGCGAGCCGCGGTCGTGCTTCGCGACCACATCGGCGCCCCATCGAGGGTACGAACAAGCTCCAGGCTGACGCTGAAACCATCGGGCGTGGTACGCATCGATCCGTGCAGGACGCTGGCGACGTCCACGGCACGACCCAGCTCGATCGGATTCCGACCCGAGGCGCCTTCCAGGCTGCTGCCGGCCACGACGCGCAAACCGTTGAGACGCGCGAGGGCTTTGGCGATCGCGCTCGTGCAACCGTCGACGAATACGCGGTCGTCGGAGGTGCCAGCAAGCGGCAGCACCGCGACCGAGGCTCGCTTGGTGGAAGATTCGGCGGCCCCAAGGCGCCAGTGCGCTTCGACGGCATAGCTTCGCAGCGGCAGCTCGAACTGCAGCCGCGCAGCGATGCCTTCCTCGGCGTAGTAGCGGACGAGCTTCTGGCGCAGTCGCCGCACCTCGACACGGACGATGGTATCGGTACGGGGATCGAAGCGGGCGGGGCTGCGATGAAACACCTCGACGCCGAGCACCATCTCCCGCAGTCGCGCGTGATCACCCTCGATCGTGCACCTGACCAGGTGGCGCAGCAGGCGGAGGTGGCGCGGACTGCGGCAGAACTCGCGGCTTGCCGCGAGGCGCTCGATTTCCTCGTCGACGAGCGCGCGCGACAGCGCGGACCAGGGGACCGGCGCGCCGGTGCGTTTTGGGAGTCTGGGCGACACGCGGCGCTGGCTCGAGTATGGGTTGGCGCGATTCTCGCCCATTCCACGGCCGTTGTCGCAGCATTGCTCGTGTCGAACTATTTGACAGTTGAAGACTCGACGACTGCACTCCGGAGGCACGTCACCTATTCGTCACCTCGCCTCTGGCAGAGCGCCACGACGGCGTGGAATGCGACCGGGTCGCAGTGCCTGGGTCCGCGGATTGCATTGACAGGCGCAGCGACCTGCCGGTTCCGATGCCACGGTCCAGATCCCAAGGAGTTGCCATGCTTTCCTGTCGGATGCTTGCACGGACAATATTCGCCGCTGGGGCACTCATCGGCATCGCGGTCCCCATCGCCCATGCGAGCTACATCCGGGTCGATCTGTCCAGCTATGTCGATACGTCCTTCAGCAACTTGCTGAACGCAACCGTCGTCCCGTATCCGACGGGCTCGAACGTTTCCGGCTCGACCTCCGTTCCGTTCGACATCGCCAATACGTCTCCCCCCGCCGCGGGGGGTTATGGGCTGAACTTCTGGGGTGGCTGGTACGGCAGCGTCGCTTCTCCCCCCGACTTGGGTACCACGCTGGCGATCACCGGTCTCAGCATCACCGACGCAACGAACGCATACACCCTCGTCAACAGCACGTTCGGCACCGTCGGCGATTTTCCCACCACCGTGACGTTCGTCAGCAGCGGCGGCAACCTCGTCTTCGACCTCTACGAAGGAACATCGGCAGCGCAGCAGGTCCGTGACTACAACGACGGCATTTTCAACGACGCGATCGCGTCCCCGACGCTGAACTGGTTCGACAACGGCGGCGTTGCCGACGGGTCCAGCTCCGAACAACGTCTGGACCAGCAGACCTACGATTTGTCATCGCTTTCGGGATTCACGATCACCGAAGTGGACATCACCTCGAATCCCATCTGCGCGCCGGCTCTGCCCGGCAATGCCTGTCCGCCCGGCGGATCATCCGGCGGGGAAACCACGATATTTGCCGGACTCACCTTCTTGACGGCGCCGTCCGCCACGGTGCCCGAACCCGCGACGCTCGCGCTGCTCGGTGTCGGTCTTGCCGGTCTGGGATTCTCACGCCGCCGGAAGCGAGTCCATTGACAGCGGGTTGGATTCCCGAGGCTTCATAACGCGAGTTCGACCGGTCGCGGGCATTCATTCGCGAGGCTCGGTCGGCGTAGCATCGGATTGCCCTCACTTGGCCTTCGGTATCTCGTAAGGCTTGCAGGCGAGTCGCATCTCCGACTGGTTTCGCAGCAGCTCGACTTCGAGCCCCTTGCCGCGGAGCTCCATCGATCCGTTCATGTAGCGGAATCCCGATCCCGTGGGCACCTGGTAGAGGATGACGCGCGACGCGTCGGGCATGAGGATCCTCGCTTCGCCTTCAGTGAACCGGATTACGTAGCGGTCGTCCGCGTGCTTGCAGTCGATCGTCTGCTTTGCCTCCTCGATCTCCTTGGCCGTCGGGCCCGTCTGGCAGGCGCACAGTGCGAGCGCGGCGAGGGCGCAGCAAAGGCGGAACGGTCGCAGGGACATGCGCGAACTCCGGGAACCGGGACAATGGATCGAGGATAGCACCGCGCCCGCGCGCGACGCTCACGCGGTGACGCGAGAGCGTACGACCGGGGGGCGAAAGCGGACGCTTTCCGGGTAGGACAGGACCTCGGTCTGCCTGCCCTCGCGTATCGCCTGCTGCGTCTGGCGCCACCAATCCGGCGCCAGCAGGTCGGCGTGGAACGCCATGAATGCCTCGCGTACGCGTGGATCGGTCAGCAGGAACGTCGCGAACTCCTCTGGAAAGACGTCGCGCGGGCCCACCGGGTACCAGACGTCCCCCGACATCTCGTCGAAGCCAGGTGGAGGAGGGGGGATCCGCCGGAAGCTGCAATCGGTCAGGTACTCGATCTCGTCGTAATCGTAGAACACGATGCGGCCGTAGCGTGTCAGTCCGAAGTTCTTGAACAGCAGGTCCCCGGCGAAGATGTTGACCTTCGCGAGCTCCTTGATGGCGTTGCCGTAATCGCGGATCGCTCGCACGCGCCCGCCGTCGTCGGCACCTGCGAGGAACAGGTTGAGCGGGGCGAGGCGGCGCTCGATATAGACGTGCCGGATGACGACATGGTCGCCGTCCTGCTCGATTTGCGATGGCGCCGCGTGCTCGAGCTCGGCGACCAGCTCGGAGGTGAACCGATCCCGCGGAAAGGCGACGTCCGAGTATTCGAGGATGTCGGTCATGCGTCCCGCGCGGTCGTGATGCTTGACCAGGGCATATTTCTGCTTGACCCGCACCTGGTCGGTATCCTTCGACGCTGCGATGCGGTCGCGGATCACCTTGAACACGTATGGGTACGACGGAAGTGTGAACACCGCCATCACCAGGCCCCTGATGCCGGGTGCCGCGACCAGGCGGTCGGTCGAATGCTTCAGGTGGTGCAGGAAGTCGCGGTAGAACAGCGTCTTGCCGTGCTTCTGCAGGCCGATCATCGTGTACAGCTCCGCCGCGGATTTGTCGGGCAGCATCGCGCGCAGGAACGCGACGTAGGCCGACGGTACCTCCATGTCGACCAGGAAGTACGCGCGGTTGGCCGAGAACAGGAGCGCGAGCTCGGCCGGATCGGTGAGCAGCGCATCGATGTAGAGCTGGGAGCCCGGACAATGCTTGATGGCGACGACGAACGGATATGCGTGCGCGCCGTTGACCACCTGTCCGACCGCGTACGCGGTCTGGTTGCGGAACAGCAGGCTCGAGAGGACCTGGATCTGGAAGTTCGCGTCGACGACAAAGGGCCGCGGCAGGCGGCGGCGGATCGCCGACAGGGCGTGGATCAGGTCGCCGCGAAAATCGGCGAACGGCGTCGACAGCCCTAGATCGAGCACGAGGTCGATCAGCGCATTGCGCAGTCCCTGTTGCTTCGGATAGTAGCTGCGATACGACGGTGCGTCCGCATCGAGGTACTCGGTCGACGCCGCGGGCCTCACGAACATGCAGCGGTTGTGAAAATACGTCCGGTGCAGGAGCTTCGACGAGACGGTGTTGAAGAAAGTCTCGGCGCACTCGGGCTGCCGGTGGTCGGCGAGCAACCCGATGAAATGGCGTTTGACCTGCGCCCAGAACTGGTCGTCGCCCCCGGCGTCGGGTCGGCGGAACCGGAAACCGCGCTCGATGCGCTCGACGGTCTCCGCGACGCGCCGGTCATAGTAGTCGATGCGATCGCGCCCGACATGTCCGATCGCGAGCCAGTTGCCGGCCTCGAAATGCCGCTTGGCGGCCTTCGCGCAGTCCCGGAACAGGGCGTAGTGGCGGTCGAAGCCCTCGAGGACGACACATGCGATCTGCCGGGGCGATGCCTCGGCACCGTGCAGGTCGGTGGACGGATCGGGCTCGTTGCTCATCGGCGCCGCAGCGCGCCCGGGGCTGCGTGGCCCCCGGTCGCGCGCGATCGGAGGGGAACTTCAGTCCTCCTTGGCCTTCTGCATGGTCTGGTTGTATTCCTTGACGCCGTTGTTGTATTCCACCACGGCAGCGTTGGCCGCATCGACATGTGGCTTCGCGAGCGCCTGCTGCTCGTCATAGAACTTCTTCAGGCAGTCGATGTAGGCGACGAAGTCCTTCTGCCAGGCCTTGAGCCGCGACTCGCTCGCGAGCTTGCCGGGAAATTCGTCGGGGTGGACGCAGGAGTGCTTCGGCATCGCAGCCGCGCCGGCAGGCGCGGCCGGCGCGGGCGCCGCAACCGGCTGGGCGAATAGGGGAAGGGCGGACCCGAGGCCGACGGCCAGGGCGGCGCAGGCGATGGCGGTGCGAAGGATCATGGGAGGCTCCTCGATGCGATGGTCCGCATTCTACCTGTGCCACGATCCATCCGCCGCAGCGCCGCTGCGGCAACAGCATACCGCCCGGCCCGCTGGCCGGGAATGCCCATCCTACCCGCCGGGTTCAGCCGACCGGTTGCTTGATCTTCGGGCAGCTGACCCAGTGGACGTCGGTGTAGGCGCGCTGGGCGGCGTACTCCACCCGGGCCATCTGGGCCGTGTCGCAGACGTCGCGGTTGCTGGCGGCGTTCCTGGTCAGTGCGACGGGCGCACATCCGGAACCCAGGATCCCTGCAGCCAGCGTGGAAAGCAGCAGCAATGTCTTCATGGCATGCCCTCCTTGCCACCCCATCATAGGAGGGTCCTGCGCGCTTCGCAAGCGCCGCGCTGCGCCGCCGGCCGCGGGGGCCCCCGGCGGCGGCGCTCCCGAAGGTTGCTGCGGCGGCCTCAGGGCGTGCGCGCGGCGAAGCTGTTGCAGTCGCGGAGGTCACCCGACTGCAGGCCGGTCTTGAACCAGTGCGACCGTTGCTCTGACGAGCCGTGCGTGAACGAATCGGGAGCGACATATCCGCGCGTCAGCT
>DASYXO010000171.1:0-1726 GCA_035934825.1 Casimicrobiaceae bacterium | reverse complement strand
GCCGAAAATCAGCTCTGACCCCATTTTCCCCGCTGACCCCATTTTCCCCAGCTCTGACCCCATTTTTCCGGCGAGCATCGCCTTGGTCGCCCGCAATTGTTGCCGTTCGCGCGCGATCGCCGCCTGTTCGCTGGCGTGACGGTGGTAGCCGCGCAGGGTCTCGGCAATCTCGGCGAGGTAGCGCACCCTCGGCGCAGGCACGAGCGCCCGTTGCTGCGTCGATTGCCGCGTGGCGACCGGCGGCAGCGCACCGGGCGCCAGCGCCAGGCCGCGTTCGCGCAGCGCCGTGGCCAACGCGCCGTAGAGCGCGGTCACGCCATCATCGTTGAAGCGCGATGCGATCGTGCCGAAGACCGGCAGCTCCTCGGACGGGGTCTTCCAGAGCTCGTGGTTGCGCTGGTACTGCTTGCGCACGTCGCGCAGGGCATCCTGAGCGCCCTTGCGGTCGAACTTGTTGATGGCAACGGAATCCGCGAAGTCCAGCATGTCGATCTTCTCGAGCTGCGAGGCGGCGCCGAACTCGGGAGTCATCACGTACAGGGAGACGTCGACGTGGGGGACGATCGCAGCGTCGCCCTGGCCGATTCCCGAGGTTTCGACCACGACGAGGTCGAAGCCCGCGGCCTTGCACGCGGCAATCGCGTCCGGCAGGGCCTTCGAGATCTCGCTGCCCGCGTCGCGGGTGGCGAGCGAGCGCATGTAGATATTCGGCGCATGGATCGCGTTCATCCTGATCCGGTCGCCCAGCAGCGCACCTCCCGACTTGCGGCGCGAGGGATCGATCGAGATGATCGCGATCGTCAGCCGGTTCCCCTGGTCGAGGCGGAAGCGCCGCACCAGCTCGTCGGTCAGCGAGCTCTTGCCGGCGCCGCCGGTACCGGTGATGCCCAGCACCCGGGCCTTCGACTGCGCCGCCGCCGCGAGCAGCGATTCACGCAGCGCGGGCGATGCGCTCCCGCTTTCCAGCACGGTGATGATCCGCGCCAGGGTTCGCGTGCGCAGGTGACGATCGTCCGCCGTCAGGGCGTCGAGCGATGCGGGCGGCGATTTCGCGAGGTCGACGTCGGCGACCACGACGATCTCGTTGATCATGCCCTGCAGCCCGAGCCTCTGGCCGTCCTCGGGCGAGAAGATGCGCGCAACGCCATAATCGTGGAGCTCGCGGATCTCCGCAGGCACGATGACGCCGCCACCACCGCCGAAGACCTTGACGTGCCCGGCGCCACGCTCGCGCAACAGGTCGAGCATGTACTTGAAGAACTCGACGTGCCCCCCCTGATACGACGAGATCGCGATGCCCTGCGCGTCCTCCTGCAGCGCGCAATCGACGATCTCCTCGGCCGACCGGTTGTGCCCGAGGTGGATCACCTCGCAGCCGGTCGCCTGCAGGATGCGGCGCATGATGTTGATCGATGCGTCGTGACCGTCGAACAGGCTGGCGGCCGTCACGAAGCGCAGCTTGTTGCGCGGCTTGTAGACCAGTGGCTGGCGCGTCGAGTCATTCATCGCGAACCTCGCGGAAGCCGGACGCGCCCGTGGGGACAGTCGCGAGCGCATCCATCCAGTATCTGCCCGCGGCGGGGGGTCGGAAAGCTTACCGAAACCAGGACCCGGCGCGCGCTGCGGGTCCCGCCGAGGGGCCGGCGGGGGCGCACCCAACGCGTGGATGGATGCTCGCGCCCGGCCGCGACTCCACCGTACATGACGTTTACGTAAACGTCAATCT
>DASYXO010000150.1:0-8228 GCA_035934825.1 Casimicrobiaceae bacterium | reverse complement strand
CGGCGACATTCCATAGGCGTGCTCCATCGAGATAGCTGGCGATGCCCAGCCTGCGCGCCGCGGCGCAGATAAGCACCGCCTCATCCTGCGGGAAGACAATGCCGCCGGCGCGATTGTGCGTATTCTCGACTTGGACGAGCGGGGTCGAAGTATCGCCCGGCGGTCCAAAACGTCGCTTCGGCCCCGAGCGCGATTGCGCGACCTCCGCGAGCTTCGCGTCAGGCGCGCCCAGATCCTTCAAGGTGTCTGCGACCGCGGCGCGCCTCAGATTTCGTCGGTCCAATAGTCCACGTGGTCGCCCGCGCCCGTCATGTGGCGCAAGCCGCCGCCGAACGCGCCGATCTTCCTCGAATCGGGATATTCGCAGACCTCGGCCGGCAGCATGGTGCTGACGGACAGGTAGGCGAGCTCGGTGTCCGAGTCGTTGACGATCTGGTGCGCTGTCTCCGGGCCGCCGGTCGGACAACAGATCACGTCGCCGGCGCGGACCTTCCGCGTCTCGGCGCCGTAGCGCAGCGTTCCGGTGCCCTTCACGATGAAGAACATCTCCTCTTCGCCGCGATGGCTGTGGAAAGGACACGAGCGCTTTCCCGGCGGGACGACGTCGTAGGAATAGCCGAGCTCCTTCGCGCCGAGGAGCGGCCCGATCCGCGCGGCGTCGCATTCGAACTTGTCGCCCTTGGCGAAATGCTCGAGCTTCAGTTCGTCGAGGTTGACGACTTTGGAATCGATCGCGCCCATCGATTTGTTCCTCCGCACACCATCCGAGACCGGGATTCCACCTCGCCGTGCGGCGGCAGGTCAAGTCGTGCAACCGCGGGCCGCTTGCGCCGGCTAGAGGGACGCCAGCGCGTCGAGGACCGTCTTGTTCTGCAGGATCTCCGGCAGCAGCTGCGGCGGAAGGCCCTTGCGATAGAGCACGTAGGCGGGGACGCCGCTGCGCCCCAGCGCGGCAAGGGCGCGCGTGATCCCCGGATCGCGGCGGGTCCAATCGGCGCGCACCAGCACGATGCCGAGGCGACGGAACTCGTCGCGCACGACCGGGCTCCTGAGCACGAAGCGCTCGTTGACCTGGCAGGTGACGCACCAGGCCGCAGTGAAATCGACGAACACCGTGCGGCCCTGGTCGGTCAGATGGGCGACGCGGGCCTGCGAATACGGCTGCCACTGTCCCTCGATCGACGCCTGTCCGCCACCCGCCTCGACGGCTGCGCGGTCGACGGGGGCTCCGGCACGCGCCCCGGTGAACAGCGGCCAGGCGATCGCCAGTCCCGCGAGCGCGCCCAGCACCGCGACGCCACTCCATGCGCGCGCACCGCCGCCGCGATAGCTGCGCCAGGCCCACAGCGCGAAGGCGACCATCACGAGCAGCGCGCCGGCGCGCAACACCGCATCGTTGTCGAGCTGCGCCCCCAGCACCCAGACGAGCCACACGACCGTTGCATACAGCGGGAACGCGAGGAGCTGCTTCAGGCGCAGCATCCACGGGCCGGGGCGCGGCAGCACGCGGCGCCACGCGGGGAACCAGGCGAGCGCCAGGTAAGGCAGCGCCATCCCGGCGCCCAGCGCGACGAAGATCGCGAACGTCACCTGCGCCGGCGCGCCGAGCGCGTAGCCAAGCGCCGCGCCCATGAACGGCGCCGTGCACGGAGACGCGATGACCACCGCCAGCACCCCCGACGCGAACGAATCGATTTGACGGTTCGAATGCGACCACGTCGCCGCCCCCGCCGGCACCAACGCGCCGAACTCGAACACGCCCGAGAGGTTCAGCGCCAGCGCGAAGAACAGCACGGCGAGTGTCGTCACCACGGCCGGAGATTGCAGCTGGAAACCCCAGCCGAGCTGCTCGCCTGTCCCGCGCAGCACGAGCAACAGCGCGGCCAGCCCGACGAAGGTCGCAACGACACCGGCGGCGAACGCGAGGCCCTGCGCGCGCATCGTCGCCCTTTCAGTCCCGCGCGCGGATGCGAGTCCGAGCGCCTTCAACGTCAGCACCGGGAAGACACAGGGCATCAGGTTCAGCAACAGGCCGCCGACGAGGGCGAGGGCGAGCGACAGCGGCAGCGAGGTCGGCGCGCCGGCGGCCTGCGGTGCGACCGGTGACAGATCCAGCGCCGCGTCGGCGGGCCGGGGCTTGGGTCCCGGTGTCGGCGTCCCGGCAAGCGCGACGTCGAGCGCGGCCGCGTGCACGACGCCGCGGTCGCTCGCAAGACCGCCTGCAGCGGTCAATACCCCCTGGAGACGCACGAAACCCGGGGCGAGATCCGTCGCGACGGGCAGCGTCAGAACGTAGCGTCCATCCCCGCCGCGGGCGAGCGATTGCGCGACCGAAGGCGCGATGCGTCGTTCGTCCTGCGCGAAGAATCGCAGCGCCCCAGGATGCGGAGCGCCCGCCGGCGGGGTCAGCGTCAGCGCGATCGTGGAACCCGAGGCCGCGGCGCTCGCGTCCCAGCCTGCCAGTGCGCGCGGGAGCGCGGCACGCGTGTCGGCGATCGCCTTCGCCCATGTCGGATCGGGCTGCGCCGAAGTCGCGACCGGCAGCGCGAGCGACAGGTCGGCGCCCTCGGGAATGCAGGTCTCCCGGCACACCAGCCAGTCGGCACGTGCGGCGAGCGTGGCGATGGTTCCGGGCGTCGCGTCCGCCGGCACCGCGATGGGCACGAGATGCAACACCACGTTCTCGTAGCCGTAGTTGACCAGCGGACCGGCCTTGAGCGCGCGCGGCGCAGGCCATTCGATGTCGCCCGCCGTGTAGCCCGCGGGCAGTTTCCACGCCAGTGTGGTCGGCAGCCCCGATTCACCGGGGTTGCGCCAGTAGGTATGCCAGCCCGGCCCGATCGCGAGGCGCAGAGCGACCGTGGCCGTCGTCCCCGGCACGAGCGCCGTCTGCTCGGCGACGAGTTGCGCGGCGACATGGCTGCCCGCAGGCGTCGCAGCTTCCGCAGCGGCAAGCCGGGACCCGGTCGCCGCCATCACGACCACCCCCGTCACCGCAATGAAGCCACGCATACGTCCGTGCATACGATTCATCCCGCGCATGCTGCCCGCATCGCGCCATTGGAACGGCGACATCGCCGCAGATTGCTGGAAACGTATAATTGTGCCATTCGGCTGCGGTGGGCGACCGCGGCCGGGTCGCCCCCGATCCGGGCGCCCCCTCCTTCATGCTCAGTGCATTCATCGTTTCGCTCGGCGTAGTCGCCGTCGGCGAGATCGGCGACAAGACGCAGCTGCTGTCGCTGCTGCTCGCCGCCCGCTATCGCAAGCCCTGGCCCATCGTCGCCGGGATCCTCACCGCGACGCTGTTCAATCACACGCTCGCGGGTCTCGTCGGCGCGTTGCTGCGTCACCATCTCGACCCAGAGGTCCTGCGCTGGCTGCTTGCCGCCGCGTTCCTGGTGGTCGCGATCTGGACACTCAAACCCGACCGGCTCGACCACGACGCCGCAACCAAATCGCACTTCAGCGTGTTCGTCGTCACGGCCGTCGCGTTCTTCCTCGCGGAGATGGGAGACAAGACCCAGATCGCGACCGCACTGCTCGCAGCGCGATACGACTCGCTGCTCGCCGTCGTCGCCGGCACTACGCTGGGAATGCTCGTTGCCGACGTTCCCGTCGTATTCCTCGGCAGCGTCGCCGCCCACCGGATACCTTTTCGCGCACTGCGCGTCGTGGCCGCGATCCTCTTCGCGTCGCTGGGCGTGTGGGCGATCTTCGCACCCGCGCCGGTATAATCGACGGCTCGCGCAACCACACGGATCCGCCGCGGATTCCGGCGCCCGACCCGATGAAACCGTTCGATCCCGCCGCCATCGAAAGCGCCGCCCAGTCCGCCTGGAAGCAATCCGACGCCTACCGCTCGATCGAAGACGATCCGCGCTTCCCGAAAGGCAAGTACTACTGCGTCTCGATGCTGCCCTATCCGTCGGGCAAGCTGCACATGGGGCACGTGCGCAACTACACGATCAACGACATGATGTACCGCCACCGGCGCATGCGCGGCTACAACGTGCTGATGCCGATGGGCTGGGATGCGTTCGGCCTGCCCGCCGAGAATGCCGCGATGAAAAGCCGGGAGGCGCCGGCGAAGTGGACCCGGGACAACATCGCCTACATGAAGCGCCAGCTGCAGGCAATGGGCCTCGCCATCGACTGGTCGCGCGAACTCGCGACCTGCGATCCCGCCTACTACCGCTGGAACCAGTGGCTGTTCCTGAAGATGCGCGAGTCGGGCATCGCCTACCGCAAGAGCGGGACCGTCAACTGGGACCCGGTCGACCAGACGGTGCTCGCGAACGAGCAGGTGATCGACGGGCGCGGCTGGCGCTCCGGTGCGCCGGTCGAGAAGCGCGAGATCCCGATGTACTACCTGCGGATCACGCGCTACGCGGACGAACTGCTGAGCGAGCTCGATTCGATGCCCGGCTGGCCCGAGCGCGTGAAGACGATGCAGGCGAACTGGATCGGCAAGAGCGAGGGGGTGCGCTTCGCGTTCCTGCATGACATCGCCGGCGACGACGGCAGGTTGATCGGCGAGGGCAGGCTCCACGTGTTCACTACGCGTGCTGACACCATCATGGGCGTCACGTTCTGCGCAGTTGCCGCCGAGCACCCGCTGGCCGCGCACGCCGCGCGAGGGAATCCGGCGCTCCAGGCGTTCATCGAGGAATGCAGGCGCGGCTCGGTGATCGAAGCCGACCTCGCGACCATGGAAAAGAAGGGCATGGCGACGGGACTTGGCGTACGCCACCCGCTGACCGGCGCGAACGTCGACGTATGGGTCGGCAACTACGTGCTGATGGGCTACGGCGACGGCGCCGTGATGGGCGTGCCTGCGCACGACGAGCGCGATTTTGCATTCGCCCGAAAATACGGCCTGCCGATCCGCCAGGTGATCGCGCCCCGCGCGGACGTCACGGGCCCCGGCAATCAGCCAGCCGATGCTTTCAGCACCGAGCGCTGGCAGACGTGGTACGAGGACAAGACGACCGGCGTCTGCGTCGATTCCGGCAGGTACGACGGGCTCGCCTACCGCGAAGCCGTCGAGGCGATCGCCGCCGACCTCGCCGCGCTGGGGCTGGGCGAGAAGCGCACGACCTGGCGCCTGCGCGACTGGGGGATTTCCCGCCAACGCTACTGGGGCACGCCGATCCCGATCATCCATTGCGGCGCCTGCGGCGAGGTGCCGGTGCCCGAGAAGGACCTGCCGGTGGTGCTGCCCGAGGACTGCATTCCCGACGGCAGCGGCAATCCTCTCAACAAGCGTGAGGATTTCCTGCGCGTCGCCTGTCCGCGCTGCGGCGCCACCGCGCGCCGCGAGACTGACACGATGGACACCTTCGTCGATTCGTCCTGGTATTTCATGCGCTACACGTCGCCAGGCGCCCCGACGATCATCGACCGGCGCGACGCGTACTGGATGCCGATGGATCAGTACATCGGCGGCATCAGCCACGCGATCCTGCACCTGCTCTACGCGCGCTTCTGGACCAAGGTGATGCGCGATCTGGGGCTGGTCGGGTATGGGGAGCCTTTCGTCAAGTTGCTGACCCAGGGGATGGTCCTCGCCCACGCGTTCTTCCGCCGCAGCGAGCGGGGCGGCATCGATTACATTGCCCCCTCCGACGTCGAGATCGTCCGCGATGCATCCGGCTCGATCACCGGCGGGCGGTCGAAGCTGGACGGCCTGCCGGTCGAATACGACGGCCTGGGCACCATGTCGAAGTCCAAGCTCAACGGCGTCGACCCGCAGGACATGATCGAGCGCTACGGTGCGGACGCGGCGCGGCTGTTCGTCATGTTCGCGAGCCCGCCCGAACACACGATCGAGTGGTCGGACGCCGGCGTCGAGGGTGCGCACCGCTTCCTCAAGCGGCTTTGGCATTTCGCCCATTCGACGAGCGCGCCCGAGCCGGGCCCGATTCCGGACTGGAGCCGGGCGCCCGACGCGGCGAAGGCGATACGCCGCGAGATCCACCTCGCCCTCAAGCAGGCCGACTACGACTACGAGCGCGTCCAGTACAACACCGTCGTGTCCGCCGGCATGAAGATGCTCAACGCCCTGGAGTCGGTGCCGGCGGACGAGCCGGGATCGCGGGCGCTCATCCGCGAAGGCCTGTCGATCGCGCTGAGGGTGCTCTACCCGGTCGTTCCGCACACGACCTGGCTCCTTTGGAACGATCTAGGTTACGCGGCGACCGAAGGCAACCTGATCGACGCACGCTGGCCCGAGGTCGACCCGTCGGCGCTGGCACGCGACGAGATCGAGCTCGTGCTGCAGGTGAACGGGAAGCTGCGCGGCAAGCTCGTCGTCCCCGCCACCGCCGACCGCGCGGCCATCGAAGCAGCGGCGCGGCACGCGCCGGAAGTCGCGCGCCAAGGCGACATCGCGGCGATCCGGAAGATCGTCGTCGTCCCCGGCAGGCTCGTCAATGTCGTGCTTTGAGGCCACCGGCACATCGGCGGACCGGCGCCAGGCTGCGATTCGCGCGGCACGCAGGCGCTTGGAAGCAGCGCGCGGCCGGCGAGGGATCTCGATCGCCCGCATGTCGATCACGGTCATCCTGGCCTGCACGCTCGCCGCCTGCGGATTCCATCTTCGAGGCGAGGCAAACTTCACATTCACGACGATCTACGTCAACGGCACCAGCGCCCCTCCCCTCACCGCCGAGCTCAAGCGTGCGCTCGCCGAGACGGGAAACGCGCATGTCGTCGAGTCGGCGAAGGACGCGCAGGTCGTGCTGGACATCACGCGCGTCGCCGACGACAAGGAAGTGCTTTCGCTGTCGGCAGCGGGTGGCGTGCTCGAATACCAGCTGACCAAGCGCGTCGACTTCCGCGTTCACGGGCCCGACGGCGCGCAATGGCTGCCGCCGGGTGAAATCACGCTGCGGCGCAGCTACTCGTTCAGCGAGAGCGAGGTGCTCGCGCGCGAGGCCCAGGAGCAGCGGCTGCTTAAGGAGATGCAGTCAGACGCCGTGCAGCAGCTCGTACGCCGGCTGCAGGCGGCGAGAAAGCCCTCGTAGCGGCACGGCAGTCCCGCCGGGAAACCGTGATCCGCGCGCAGGAACCGATGCCCCCCGTCCAGCTTCGGCCCGAGGCCCTCGAAGCCCATCTCGCGAAGCGCCTCGCGCCGCTGTACGTCATCCACGGCGACGAGCCGCTGACCGCCCTGGAGGCCGCCGATGCGGTCCGCGCCGCAGCGAGGCGCGCCGGATGCGAGGACCGCGAGATCTTCGTCGTCGAGCAGCACTTCCGCTGGGACGGATTCATCGCCGCCAATGCCAACCTGGGCCTGTTCGGTTCGCGCAAGCTCGTCGACCTGCGGATCCCTTCCGGCAAGCCGGGAGTCGAAGGCGCGGCGGCCCTCGTGCGCTACGCGCAGAACCCCAACCCCGACAACATCACCCTGGTCGCGCTGCCGCGGCTCGACCGCGCGACCCAGTCGTCCGCGTGGTTCAGCGCGCTCGCCGGCATCGGCGTGATGGTCGCGGTGCCGGCGATCGAGCGCGCCGCCCTTCCCGCGTGGATCGCCTCGCGGCTGGCCCGCAACGGCCAGCGCGGGAGCAGGCAAACGCTCGCGTTCCTGGCCGAGCGCTGCGAAGGCAACCTGCTCGCGGCGCGCCAGGAAATCGAAAAGCTCGCACTGCTGCTGCCGGAGGGTCCGCTCGACCAGGACGCCGTGCTCGACGCGGTCGCGGACGTCGCCCGCTACGATGTACACGTGCTGTCGGAGGCGTGGCTCGCCGGCGATGCCGCGCGCATGCTGCGCATCGTCTCGATGTTGCGCGAAGCCGCCGAACCGGTCACGCTAGTCATTTGGCAGCTCTCCGAAGACCTGCACGCGCTGGCCACGCTGCACGAGTCGATGCGGCAGGGGACGGCCCTGGCGATCGCACTGCGCAGCGTGCGCGTATGGGGCAAGCGCCAGTCGGCGCTCGAGCGCGCGGCGCGCCGAGTAGCACCCGCAACGACGGAGCGGCTGTTGCACGCGCTGGCCGGGCTCGATGCGCTGGCCAAAGGCATAGGCAGCGGCGACCCGTGGGGCGCGGTCACGTCGACGGCGCTGCTCCTTTGCGGCAAGCGGGTCCCGGTGCTCGCCTGACGCCCCGCAACCGTCGCGCGAGCGCCCGCGCAATGGCGGCGTCCGGGGTGAGCGTGCTCGCGGTCGCGCTCGACTGGCGGTTCTATCGGCTCGGGACGGCCGATGCCGCCTGGGCTTCCAT
>DASYXO010000118.1:0-13905 GCA_035934825.1 Casimicrobiaceae bacterium | reverse complement strand
CGCATCTTCCTCAACAACCTGTCATCGCCGTTCAACCTCACCAACGGACCGCAAGGGATCACGCTGATCGACCCGTTCCGCATCGACGGCTTCAGCTTCGCGACCATGCAGCGGGTGCTGGGCCAGACGCTGAGCTCGCCGATCAAGTACTACTATTTCCTGCTCGCCGTGCTGCTGGTCGTCATCGTCGTCAACCTGCGGCTGCAGAATTCGCGGATTGGCCGCGCCTGGGAGGCGATCCGCGAAGACGAGATCGCTGCTCGCGCAATGGGCATCAACACGCGCAACATGAAGCTCCTGGCATACGCGATGGGCGCATCCTTCGGCGGGGTCGCTGGCGGCATGTTCTCGGCGATGCAGGGTTTCATCAGCCCCGAAAGCTTCGTGCTGGTCGAGTCGATCATGGTGCTGTCGATGGTGGTCCTGGGCGGCATGGGCAATGTGTTCGGTGTCGTCGTCGGCGCGCTGCTGCTGTCGTACGTTCCCGAAGTCCTCCGCTATACCGTCGGTCCCGCGCAGCAGGCGGTGCTCGGGCGCACGCTGATCGATCCCGAGGTGTTCAGGATGCTGCTGTTCGGCCTCGCGCTGGTCCTGATGATGCTGTTCCGTCCGGCGGGCATCCTCCCCTCGGCGCTGCGCAAGCGCGAGCTCCAGGCGCCGGCCCGGGAATGACCGCGCCACTCCGTGACGCCGCAGCCGGCGAGCCGCTGCTCGTCGCCGACGGGATCAACAAGAGCTTCGGCGGCGTGCAGGCACTCGCCGATGTCTCGTTCACGATCCTGCGCGGCGAGATCTACGGCCTGATCGGCCCGAACGGAGCGGGCAAGACTTCGCTGTTCAACGTCCTGACCGGCATCTACGCGCCCGAGGCCGGGACGTTCGCTTTCGACGGTCACGCCCTGGCGGGCCTCAAGCCCAACGACGTCGCCGAGCGCGGGATCGCGCGCACGTTCCAGAACATCCGGCTGTTCGCCAACCTCTCGGCGCTCGAGAACGTGATGATCGGCCGCCACGTGCGTACGCGCGCCAACGTGTTCGGTGCGATCTTCCGCAACGCGAGCACGCGCGCCGAGGAGCGCGCGATCGAGACGCGCGCCCGCGAGCTGCTCGAGTACGTCGGCATGAGCCGGCAGGCGAACACGCTGGCGAAGCATCTTGCCTACGGCGACCAGCGCCGGCTGGAAATCGCGCGGGCGCTCGCGACCGACCCGCGGCTGCTCGCCCTCGACGAGCCTGCCGCGGGCATGAACGCGACCGAGACTGCGGCGCTCAAGGGCCTGCTCGAGAGCATCCGGCGCGACGGCGTGACGATCCTGCTGATCGAGCACGACATGAAGCTCGTCATGAGCGTCTGCGACCGCGTGCTCGTCCTCGACTATGGCAGGAAGATCGCCGAAGGTCCCGCGGCTGCCGTCCAGAATGACGAGAAGGTCATCGCCGCCTACCTGGGCGGCGAGGTGACGCTGAACCTCAAAGGCGCATGATCGAAGCGAAAAGTCCCCTGCTCGTGCTCGACAGGCTCGCAGTCGCCTACGGCGGCATCCAGGCCGTCAAGGGCATCGACCTCGCCGTCGGCGCGGGCGAGCTCGTGTGCCTGATCGGGGCGAACGGCGCCGGCAAGACGACGACCCTCAAGGGCGTCTGCGGCCTGCTCCCCGTCAAGTCGGGCGCGATCCGGTATCGCGGCGACGACATCACCGGACGGCGCTCGTTCGAGCTGGTTCGACGCGGGCTCGTCATGGTGCCGGAAGGCCGCGGTGTGTTCGGTGCGCTGACAATCGAGGAGAACCTCGCGATGGGCGCCTACATACGCGACGACCGCACAGCGATCCGCGAGGATGTCGAGCGCGTGTTCACGCTGTTTCCGCGACTCAAGGAGCGACGCCGGCAGACGGCCGGAACGCTGTCGGGCGGCGAGCAGCAGATGCTCGCGATCGGCCGCGCGCTGATGTCGCGGCCGAAGCTCCTGCTGCTCGACGAGCCGTCGATGGGCCTCGCGCCGCTGATGGTGCAGAAGGTGTTCGAGACGATAATCGAAGTGTCCAGGGAAGGCGTGACGATCCTCCTGATCGAGCAGAACGCCAAGCTCGCGCTCGAAGTGAGCGACCGGGGCTACGTCATGGAGTCCGGGGAGATCATCCTCGAGGGCGAAGCGGGGACCCTGCTGCACGACCCCAAGGTACGCGCGGCCTATCTCGGCGAGAATCCCTGATCGGCCGGAGCGGCGCGCATTTCGGACGATCGACCTCCATCGGACCCGGATCCGGCCGCCGGTCCGGCCGGCCGGCATTCTGGACGCAGGCCGCGCGCGGTCGGCGCCGACCACGGGCTAGAGTGGTACCGCGAGGCGACGCGGCTGTGGAGGCACGGGCCGCTTGCGTTCTCGGTGCTGGCGCTCGTCATCATCGCCGTCAACCTCGTGCTCAACCTGCTGCCCGCGATCGGCATCGCGATCGCGCAGGCGATACTGCCGTTGCTTGAATGCAGCCTGCTCTATGCGAGCCTCGCCGCCGACCGTGGCGAGCGTCCGCGCCTGCACCATCTCGTCGCCGTCGCCGGCGCTTCGCCCGGGGCGCTGGCGGCGGTGGTGGTCGCAGGGTCGCTGGTCTTCGCCGCCGAGGCGCTGGTCGCGCTGGAGGTCGGAGGCATCGACATGCTGTCGCCGGCCGCCAATCCGTCGGTGTCCCCGGCCGCGCTCATCATCATCTACGCGACGGGCATGCTGGTGTCGCTGCCGGTCACCTTCGTTCCGTTCGCGGCATTGTTCGACGGCGTATCCTTTCGCGAAGCGTTCGCCCAGAGCCTCGCGGCGTTCATGCGCAATCCCGCGCCACTCGCGGTCTACGGCGCGCTGTCGTTCGTGCTACTGCTGCTGGGCCTCGTGAGCAGCGGCTTCGGACTGCTGCTCGCGCTGCCATGGTCCGCCGCGGCGTCGTATGCCGCTTGGAAAGACATCTTCGACGTGACCTGAGCGTGGCGTCGGCCGGGGCCGATACGCGTCACTCCTCCATCTCCCACTTCTCGGCGCTGGCGCCCGCCAGCGCGCGCACGCGCTCCTCGTCCTGTGCGAACTCGGCGGCCGGGCCCTCGTAGACGACCTTGCCGTCGTCCAGGACATACGCGCGATCGGCGATCTCGACCGCAGCGCGTACGTTCTGCTCGACCAGCAGCACCGAGATGCCCTCCTTGCGCATCGTGGCGACGACGTCGAACACCTGCTGCACGATGATCGGCGCCAGGCCCTGCGAAGGCTCGTCGAGAATCAGCAGCTTCGGGTTGAGCAGCAAGGCGCGTGCGATGGAGAGCATTTCCTGCTCGCCGCCGGAGAGCTGGCGTCCCTTGTTGCCGCGCCGCTCGCGCAGCCGCGGAAACAGGTCGTAGACGCGAGCGACCGTCCACGGGCCGGGCCGCTCCAGCGGCACGCGCAGGTTCTCGTCGACGGTCAGGTTGGCGAAGACGCGGCGACCCTCGGGAACATAGCCGACGCCGAGCGCCGCGATCCTGTAGGGCGGCCAGTGGGTCGTCGCATCGCCGAAGATGCGTACGGCACCTTCGCGCGCATGGGTGAGTCCGATGATGCTGCGCAGCGTCGTCGTCTTGCCGGCGCCGTTGCGGCCCAGCAGCGCGACGATCTCGCCTTCGCGAACCGCAAGGCTCACGCCATGCAGGATGTGGCTCTTGCCGTAGAAGGTGTGCAGCGCTTCCGCGTCGAGGACGTTCATGCGGCCTTCCCGAGGTATGCCGCCTGCACCCGCTCGTCGTTCGCGATCTGGTCCGGGGTGCCTTCCGCCAGCACCGCGCCCTCGGCGAGCACCACGATGCGGTCGGCAAGGTGGAATATGACGCGCATGTCGTGCTCGATCAGGACGATGGTGAGGCCCTGGTCCTTGTGCAGCCGGCGGATCAGCCGGGTGATGTCGTAGGTTTCCTGGTCGCCCATCCCGGCCGTCGGCTCGTCGAGCAGCAGGAGCCGGGGTTTCAGCGCCAGCGCCATCATGATCTCGGTTGCGCGCTGGTCTCCGTGCGGCAGCTCGCCGACCAGCCGGTCCGCCTTGTCGGTGAGGCCGCCCATCTCCATCAACTCCACGACTCGCGCGCGCATTTCTCCATCGTCGGTGCGCGACATCCAGGGCCGGAGCCGGTAACCCGCCGCGACCTCGACCGGAATGCGCAGGTTCTCGCGCACCGAGAATTCGGGAAAGATCTCGGTAATCTGGAACGTGCGCGCCATCCCCATCGTCACCCGCTGGTGCACCGGAAGCTGCGTCACGTCCACGCCGCCGAATACGATCCGCCCCGACGTCGGCGGGAAGAAGCCGCTGATCAGGTTGAAGAAAGTGGTCTTCCCCGCGCCGTTGGGCCCGATCACCGCGCGCAACTCCCCCGGCTCGACGGCGAGCGAGACGCCATTCACCGCCACCAGGCTTCCGAAATGGCGCGAGACGTTCTGGATATCCAGCAAGCTCATCGCATCGTCCTCCGGCGAATGATTCCGAGCACCCCGCGCGGGAAGAACAGGACGACGAGCACGAAGAACAGCCCGACGAAGGACATCCAGTTCTCGGTATGGCTCGACACGTAGTCCTGCAGCACGACGAAGATCGCAGCACCGATCAGCGGACCCCAGAAGGAGCGCATGCCCCCCAGCACCGCCATGATCACGAAATTCCCCGATTGCCCCCAGTAGAGCGCGCGCGGATCCGTGAAATTGTTGAGCAGCGCGTACAGCGCTCCTGCGATGCTCGCGAACAGGCACGAGATCACGAACGACAGCCACAGGTGGCGCTCGATCGGGATGCCGAGGAAGCGCGCGCGGCGCTCGTTCTCCCGGATCGCGAGCAGCGTGCGGCCAAACGGCGAGCGCAGCAGGAACGCCATCACCCCCACGCATAGCGCAAAGCACAGGAGCACGAAGTAGTAGAACGCCTTGCCGTCGTGCTCGATGTCGATCGACGTGAAGCCGAGATTCAGCGGAATGCGGTGCCACCCGCTCAATCCGTCGTCACCACCGGTCACGGTGTTCCAGCGGAAGGTGATGAAATAGAACACCTGCCCGAACGCGATCGTCACCATCGCGAAGTAGACGCCACGGAGCTTGACGATCAGCGCACCGATGATCATCGCCGCGATCGTGCCTGCCACCATTCCGACGACGATCGCCAGCGGCGTGCTGGGCACCAGGTATTTGATCGTCATTGCCGCCCCGTACGCGCCGAGGCCGAAATACGCGGCGTGACCGAATGAAAGCGTCCCGGTGAATCCGAGCAGGAAGTTGAGCGCCATCGCGGCGAGCGCAAGCACGACCACCTGTGTGCCGAGCTCGGTGTAGCCGCCGACCGCGCGCATCCAGAGCGGAAGCGTCAACAGGACGATCCAGATGATGGCCGACGCCGTTCGTGAACTGAGCCGGTTCACCGGTAGCCGCTTCACTGGACCCTCCCTTCCTCGCCGAGCAGCCCGCGCGGCCGGATCAGCAGCACCAATCCCATCATCACGTAGATGACGGCCTCGGTCGCCGAGGGCGCGAACACGGTCGTGATCCCCGAGGCAACGCCGATCAGGAGACCACCCAGCAAGGTGCCCGGCAGGCTGCCGAGCCCGCCGACGATGATCGCGACGAAGCTCGGCATGATCAGCGAGGTTCCGATCGTCGGCGACAAGCCGAGCATGCCTGCGGCAAGCACCCCGGCGAGGCCGGCCAGGTAGATGCCGAGGCCGAAATTGAGGGTGCGCAGGATGCGAACGTTGACGCCCAGGACGGAGACGGTCTCGAGATCGAGCGTGCCGGCACGGATGCGTATGCCGAGGCGGCTGCGCGTCAGGATCAGGAACAGGGCGGCCACTGCCGCGCCGACGAGGAGCACCATGAACAACCGGTATCCGGTGAGGAAGAAATACTCGGAGCTCAGGGGCTGCATCAGCCAGTCGGGCACCTGGAATGGAACGCTCTGCGCCCCCCATATGAAGCGCGTGCTGTCCTCGAAGATGTACGCAAGCCCGAAGGTGAGCAGCAGGCTGTAAAGCGGATCACGGCCATAGAGGCGGCGGATCAACAGGCGCTCCACGATCAAGCCGAGGAAGGCCGTCAGGAACGGCGCTATCAACAGGGCGCCCCAGAAGCCGACGAACGGGATCAGCGCATACGCGAGATAGCCGCCGACCGCGAGGAATCCGCCATGGGCGAAGTTGATGACGCCGGAAAGGTTGAGGATCAACGAGAGGCCGAGCGCCATCAGCGCATAGAACGCGCCGACGATCAGCCCGTTGAACACATTGAAGAGAATGAGTTGGGTCATCGAAATCTTCCGCTCCGCGGCTCATCGGCCGCGCAGGAATGGACTGCGTATCTTGCGACCGGGTCCCCCGCCGGACGCCGGAAGCTGCCCGGGCGGCAGGCGCAACCCCGCCGGCGAAGCGCCTCACCGCAGCGCCTCGTCGCCCGTCTCCCGATGCCGCGCCGAGCCGCCCCGGGCACCGCGGCTGGCGCGATGCCCGGAACGGTTCCCGTTCAAGCCGGCCAGGTCATCTTGCAGCCGGTCTCCTCGAGCGTCCCGGCGACGTCGACTCCCTTGACCACCTTGGTCACCTTGAACAGATCGTCGGGCGCGCTGCCGCTTCCCTGGGCGTGGCCGACGAACAGGTCCGGAATCAACTGATTCTGTCCGGCACGGAAGAATGCGCCGTCCGGCATCAGCGCCACCTCCGGCGGAAGGTGATAGCCCTGGAGGAACTTCGCCATCTTGACGGCTTCGAGCGACTTCGCGCCGTTCGCCGCGAGCGCACAGCTCCAGGTCCCGGCGAAGCCGAACCAGGTGCGCGCGGTCGGCACCCTGCCCGTCTTCTTCTTGATCGCCGCGACGAATTCCGCGACATGGGGCACGCCCGGCTGGTTCCAGTACCACTCGAACACCCAGGTGCCGATGCGCGCCTCGGGTGGCAGGCCCTCGAGCGGCTCGAGCTCCCCTTGCGCGCCGGCAAGATGGACGCGCTTCTCGAGACCGAACTGGACCGCCTGCTTGAGCGCATTCACCTGGTCATCGCCTTGTACCAGGAAGATGATGACGTCGGGCTTCGCGGCCTCGGCGGCGATCAGGTAGGAGGAGAAATCGGTGGTGCCGAGCGGGGTGAGGGCGCCGCCGACCCGGCTGCCGCCCAGCGCCGCGACCGCCTTGATCATGCCCGCCTCGAGCGTGTGGCCGAAGGCATAGTCAGGCGTGATGTAGTAGAACTTCTTGCCGTAATCCTTGACCAGCGTGCCGGCGACTGCGTTCGCCTCGGTCTGGGTCGTGTTGCAGATGCGGAACACGTTCCAGTGACAGCCCGTGCCGGTGATCGCGTCGGTATGGCCGCCCGGATCCATCATGAACACGCCCTTCTCGTAGGCGACCCCCGCCATGGCGACCGCCAATGCCGAGTTGACGTTGCCCACCAGGAAATTGACCTTGTCGCGATCGATCAGCTTGCGCGCCTTCTGCACCGCAGTGCTGGAGTCGCCGCTGGTCGAGTCCTCCACCAGGAGCTCGACGTGCCGCCCGAGAATGCCACCCTTGGCGTTGATCTGCTCGACTGCATATTGGCAGCCGATCAGCTCGTTCTTGCCAACCGCCGCATAGGTTCCGGTCAGCGGATTGTCGAGGCCGATCTTGACCGGCTCCTCGCCGCGCGCGCTGATGATGAAAGGTCCCGCCAACTGCGCTGCGCCGACGGCCAGGCCGGCCTTCAGGACGGTGCGGCGACGACTCCGTTGAGGTGGTTCGCGATCCATGTGCTTCCTCCTAGGTTGGGTTCCGTGGTTCAGCCGAACATTCCGCCTGTTGTTCTGTTGCCTACCGGTCAGGTCCGGCGGACACTCCCTCGGCCCCCGGCCTCGAGCTGAATCGAGCGGCGGCCGGCACCCGCCGCCAGCCGGCGAATGATGTTGGCGAATACCGAGATTGTCAAACGGATTTGACGACTTTCCGCAGGGTCGAAATGCGCCTGCTTGGCGCAGGTCGCGGCGGGCGATCGGCTTGCGCGATTCGAAGCCCCGCCTACGGGTGCCGCGCGAATCCGGCGAGGCTCGCCTCGGGCAGGCTGCGATCGACGAAGACCGTTTCGACTTGCGCCGCAAGCGGACCCCGCCGGCAGCGCTCCAGCAGCCGGTCGCAGGCCTCGCGCGGACCCTGGATTCGCGCCTCGACCGCGGCGTCGTGGCCGTTTCGCACCCATCCATCGACGCCTGCGTCCTGCGCAGCCGCGACCAACCAGTCGCGGTAGCCGACGCCTTGCACGATTCCGGTGATTCGTACCCGGCAGCTTCGCGACGGCGCCGCCCGCCAGCGGGAGTACAGCGCCAGCGCGGCGACCGTCTTGGCATCGGTCAGCCGACCCGAATCCAGGGCGTCGTAGAGCTCGTCCTCGCTGCAGGTCACGATCTCGAGAAACTCTCCCGGGTCGAGCCTCGAGCCGACCTGCCGGAGTCCGCGCGCGAGGTAGAGGTCGATCGCCTCGGTCGAATAAGAGACGACCGGATGCACGGCACCGAGCAGCGTCCATTCAACCGCGGCGTACCCGGTCTCCTCGACCAGTTCCCGCTGCGCCGTGACGAGTGCGGTCTCGCCGGGATCGATCTTGCCGGCGGGAAACTCGAGGAAGGCGCGGTTCAGCGGATATCGGAACTGGCGCTCGACGACCAGCCGCCGGTCGGGAAGCTCCGGGATCATCAGCACGGCGCCCGGGTGCACGACGTATTCGCGCAATGCCTCGCCGCCGTCGGGCAGGCGCACGCGGTCCTGGCGTACGTCGAGCAGCCTGCCCCGGTAGACCTGGTCGCCGGAAAGCCGCGTCTCGTGCAGAGGATCGCCGTCGGTCGAGGCCGCCGGTCGGGAATCGGCGGCCTGGGGCGGGCGCGGCGGCGCCCGGTCGTCGCCCGGTGAGGTCATGCCAGCCAGTCGCGTGCAGGGAGGAAATCGGTGTAGAGCCGCGCTTCGGGACTCCCCGCCTCGGGGGTCCAATCGTAGCGCCAGCGCGCCTGCGGCGGCATCGACAGCAGGATCGCCTCGGTGCGACCGTTCGACTGCAGGCCGAACAGCGTGCCCCGATCCCAGACGAGGTTGAACTCGACGTAGCGCCCGCGGCGGTAGGCCTGGAACTCGCGCTCGCGCTCGCCGTAGGGCAGGTCGCAGCGCCGCTCGAGTATCGGCAGGTAGGCGGGAATGAAATGGTCGCCGACGCTGCGCGTCATGGCGAACGCCTGCTCGAAGCCGCCGTCGCTGAAATCGTCGTAGAAGATGCCGCCGATGCCGCGCGCCTCCTGCCGGTGCCTGAGGTAGAAATACTCGTCGCAGGCGCGCTTGAAGCGCGGATGGAGCTCGGCGCCGAAAGGCGCGAGCGCGTCGCGGCAGGCCGCGTGAAAATGTCGCGCATCGTCGACGAATCCGTAGTGGGGCGTCAGGTCCATGCCACCTCCGAACCACCAGACATCGTCGCGCGCCATCGCATCGCCCGACGCGGCCGCGGCATTGCCCGGCGCGACAAGGAAGCGGACGTTGAGGTGCACCGTCGGGGCGTGGGGATTGCGCGGGTGGATCACCAGCGACACGCCCAGCGCCTCCCAGGCGCGGCCCGAAAGCTGCGGCCGCTGCGCGGTCGCCGACGCGGGGAGGTGGCGGCCCTCGACCTGCGAAAAAAGCACGCCGGCGCGCTCGAGAACTGCGCTGTCCTCGAGCCACATCGTGGTGCCGCCCCCGCCCTCCGCGCGCTTCCATTCGTCGCGGCGAAACGTCCCGCCGTCGACACCTTGCAGCGCTTCGACGATGCGCTGCTGCAAGCCGGTCAGATAGGCGCGGATCGCCGCGATGTCGGGATCGCCGCCCACGACCGGGGTACCATTCATGCCCGGCGCTCCGGCTCAGCCCCGTCGCGCCAGCGCGCGGTGGCCGATGTCGCTGCGGTACTGCATGCCGTCGAAATGGATCGCCGACACGGCCCCGTAAGCCGCACGCTGTGCCTGGCGGATCGAGTCGCCCAGCGCGGTGACGCCGAGGACCCGCCCCCCACTGACCCGGACTTCGCCTTCGGCCAGCGTGGTGCCGGCGTGGAACACGAAGACGCCCGGATGCGCGTCCTCGGTGATGCGGTCGAGGCCGCCCACGACGTCGCCCTTGCGCGGCGCCGCCGGGTATCCGGCGGCCGCGAGCACGACGGTCAGTGCCGCGCGGCGGTCCCACTCCACCTCGGCCCGGTCCAGCGTGCCCGCGAGCGCATGCTCGAGCAGCACGACCAGGTCGGAGCGCAGGCGCGCCATGATCGGCTGCGCTTCGGGGTCGCCCAGGCGGCAATTGAATTCCAGCACGCGCGGCGACCCCGCCGCGTCGATCATGACCCCCGCGTAGAGAAACCCGCTGTACGGCATGCCCTCCGCGACCATGCCTTCGACGGCGGGGGCGATGACCTCGCGCATGATCCGTGCGTGGACGGTCGGCGTGACCACGGGTGCGGGGGAATAGGCACCCATCCCGCCGGTGTTGGGCCCGTGGTCCCCGTCCCCCAGGCGCTTGTGATCTTGCGAGGATGCGAGCGCCAGCACGTGCACGCCGTCGGCCATCACGATGAAGCTCGCTTCCTCGCCTTCGAGGAAATCCTCGATCACCACGCGCGCGCCGGCGGCACCGACCGCATCGCCGGAGAGCATTGCGTCGATCGCAGCGTGAGCCTCCACGACGTCGGCGGCGACGACCACGCCCTTGCCCGCCGCGAGGCCGTCGGCCTTGACGACGATCGGCGCTCCGCGGGCGTCGACCCAGGCGTGAGCGGCCGCCGCGTCGGTGAACGTACGGTACTCCGCGCTCGGAATCGCATGCCGCTGCATGAAAGCCTTGGCGAAACCCTTGGAGCTTTCGAGCTGCGCTGCGTCGCGCGTGGGGCCGAAGATGCGCAGGCCCGCCGCACGGAACGCATCGACGACTCCCGCCGCCAGCGGAGCCTCGGGGCCGACCACGGTCAGCCCGACCGACTCGCGTCTCGCGAAAGCGATCAGCGCCGGGATGTCTTCGATGGCGACATTGGTGAGATCAGGATCGCGCGCGGTGCCGGCGTTGCCGGGCGCGACGAACACCTTCGCGACGCGCGGCGACTGCGCCACCTTCCACGCAAGTGCGTGCTCGCGCCCACCCGCGCCGACGATCAGGATGTTCATCGGTTGCAGCCGCTCACTCGAGGATCACGCGACCGAACACGAAGACGGTGCTTCCGTGATTGAGACCGCCATTGAGGGTCGGAATCCAGGTCGCGGACAGCGTGGCGTCCCGGTAGCGCAGCGAGGCGACCGGCAGCAGCGCCGGGAACGGAGCACCTCCGAAGATGTCCGGCCGCTGCACGATCAACGCCGTGTACCCCAGCCCGGGCTGCACGCCGTTGCGCTGGCCCCAGAAGGTCGCGTATTCGTAGCCGAGGTTCCACTGCGCGTGCTTGTGCGAATCCCGAAACACCAGCGCGTACACCGAGTGCGTATCGCCGTCGGGATCCTCGGTGGTCCGGACCAGGCCCAGGCCCCAGGCGTCCCTGTTGAGCTGCGCGCGCCGCGCGGGCGACCAGGTGAACGGAAGGTGGTACGAATAGCCCGGGATCAGCACGGCGCTGCGACCGTTGACGTAGGTGTCGACCAGGCGCGTGCAGTCGCTGGCGAACGGCGCCGGAAGCTTGTCGCAGGACGCTGCCTGCGCGATCGGCACCGCTGCGAGCAGCGTCAGCACCGCGACTGCGCCCCAGGCGCGGGCTCCGGCAGGTCCCGGGTCGGCGGCCGCCGGCCGGCGCAGCAGGCGAGGGCCCGCGCATCGCGAGTCAGTGCCTGAAGTGACGCACACCGGTGAACACCATGGCGATCCCGCGCTCGTCGGCCGCGGCGATGACCTCGTCGTCGCGCACGCTGCCGCCGGGCTGGATCACTGCGATCGCGCCGTTGTCCGCGACGACGTCGAGGCCGTCGCGGAACGGAAAGAAGGCATCGGACGCGACGACCGATCCGGCGAGCGACAGACCCGCATTGCCGGCCTTGATCGCTGCGATGCGCGTCGAGTCGACGCGGCTCATCTGCCCGGCGCCGACACCCAGCGTGCGGCCCTCGGCGCAATAGACGATGGCGTTCGACTTGACGAACCAGGCGACCCGCCATGCGAACAGCAGGTCGGCGATCTGGGCCGCCGTCGGGGCGACCCGCGTGACGACGCGCAGGTCGCCCTCGCGCACGTCGCGTGCGTCGCGCGTCTGCACGAGAAAGCCTCCGCCGACCCGCTTCAGGTCCCATTCCTCGCGCTGCGCATCGAGCGTCGGCAGCGCGAGCTCGAGCACTCGGACGTTCTTCTTCTGCGCGGCAATGGCCAGCGCCTCGGCGGAATACCCCGGCGCGACCAGCACTTCGGCGAACTGCGCGGAGACCGCCTCGAGCGTGGCCGCATCGACGCGGCGATTGAACGCGATGATCCCGCCGAACGCCGACGTCGGATCGGTCGCGAACGCCCGGCGATACGCATCCAGCGGCTCGCCCGCGGTCGCGACGCCGCAGGGATTCGCATGCTTGACGATGACGCAGGTCGAATCGGCGAAAGTCGTCACGCATTGCCACGCCGCGTCGGCGTCGGTGACGTTGTTGTAGGACAGGTCCTTGCCCTGCAACTGACGGTAGGAGGCGAGAGCCGACGGCGCCGCGGCGCTTTCCCGGTACAGCGCGGCGCGCTGGTGCGGATTCTCGCCATAACGCAGCTCCTGGCGCTTCTCGCCCGCGACGTTGAAGGACTGGGGGAAGCCCAGGACGCGCCCGTCGGCCGCGCGCGCCGACACCCAGTTCGCGATCGCCCCGTCGTAGGCGGCGGTGTGCGCGAACGCGCGCTGCATCAGGCGGAAGCGCAGCGCCGCGGACAGCGCTCCGCCGTTCGCGGTCAGCTCGGCCAGCACGTCCCCGTAATCGGCCGGGTCGACGACGACACCGACGTGCGCCCAGTTCTTCGCCGCGGCGCGCAGCATCGCGGGGCCGCCGATGTCGATGTTCTCGATCGCGTCGTCGAGGCTGCACTGCGGTTTCGCGACCGTTTCGCGGAACGGGTAGAGATTGACGACGACGAGGTCGATCGGCGCGATCCCCGCCCCGGCCAGGGCGTCGCGGTGCGACTGCAGGTCGCGGCGCGCGAGGATGCCGCCGTGCACCTTGGGATGCAGCGTCTTCACGCGTCCGTCGAGCATCTCGGGGAAGCCCGTGTAGGTGCCGATGTCGGTGACCGGAACTCCCGCGGCCGCCAGGAGCTTCGCGGTGCCGCCAGTCGACAGCAGCTTGACGTCGCGCGCCACCAGCCCGCGCGCGAGCTCGAGGATCCCCGACTTGTCCGAAACCGACAGCAGAGCCTGGGTGACGATTCCCGTCATCGGCTCGCCCACGTCAGATCAGCTTGTACTTGGCGAGCTTGGCGCGCAGTGTGTTGCGGTTCAAGCCCAGCATGTCGGCGGCATGCGTCTGGTTGCCGTTCGAGCGCTCGAGCATCGAGCTCAGCAGCGCGCGCTCGACCTGGGTGATCACCATGTCGTACACGCCGTGCGGCGGCTCGCCGTCCAGCCGCTTGAAATAGTCGTCGAGCGAGCGCTCGACGCTGCGCCCGATCTCGTTGCTGCCGTTGAGTCGATTGTTCTTCTTCACGCCGCGAGGGCCTCCTCCCAGGACACCTGCGATGAGCGATATTGCAGGCGGTGATCCGTGCGCGCGGCAGCATCGAAGAACCGGTCGACGGCGGCCGACTGCTCGACGACCGACTCGGCCGCATTCACCTCGCGCCTGAAATTCTCCGATCCCCGTAGCTCGCGCGTGTACCAGTGCAGGTGCTTGCGGGCGATGCGCACGCCCAGCGCCTCGCCGTAGAACGCGTAATGGTCCGCGAGGTG
>DASYXO010000114.1:0-10674 GCA_035934825.1 Casimicrobiaceae bacterium | reverse complement strand
TTCGGTCTCGCGGCCCCCGGTCAGAAAGCTCCTTGCCGATCCCCCGAGTGGATCGACGGCCGCGACTTCCGCAGGCGAGCCGCCTTGCTCCTCCTTCGGGGCCTTGCCAGGCGGCCCGCCGACGACCGACGGCTCATAGGTGACGTAGGCCATCGTGCCGTCGTGCTGGATGCGCATGAACTCGGGATTCTTGCCGATGGGGATCCGCCGCACGACCTGCGCCGTGGCCGTGTCGATCACGGACACGTCGGCGGTGTGCTGGTTGGCGGTCAGCAGGTACTTGCCATCGGGGGTGATGGCGAGGCCGCGCGGTCCCTTGCCCCCGACGTCGATCTCGCTGACCGGTGCGAGGCGTGCGAGGTCGATCACGGTAACCCCTTCCGGCGTGCTGACGTACGCGACGTTTCGTGGCACCGCGGCGCACGCCGAGGGAGTCGACGCGACCAGCACCAGGGAAACCGTGCACAGCGAGATGCATGCCGCTTTTGCGTTCATCGAATCCTGTGCTCCAATAGAATGAGGCCTGAAACCGGGCGTCGCGCCGCCATCATATCGCCTGGCTTCCCTAACGACCATCCCGCTGCCAGGAACCCGCGTGCCACACTCGACGACCCGGCCACTTCGAACCCGCGTGCCACGCCAGAATATGCCCCCACCGCCGACCTCGGCGGCGGCATCGACCCCGCGCCACGAGCGGCAGATCGTCGCACTGCATTGGCTGGTCGCGCTTTCGATCGTCGCCTTGCTGGGCATCGGCTGGTACATGGTCGGGGTGCCCCGGCTCACCCCAGCGCGGGGGTTCTACTACAACCTGCACAAGTCGCTGGGGATCGTCGCTGCGGCGCTGATCGTCACGCTGATCGCGCGAAGGCTCACGCACCGGGCCCCGCCACTGCCGGACTCGATGCCAGGATGGGAGCGGAAGGCGGCCCGTCTCGGCCACGTCGTCCTGTATCTGTTCATGGTGCTGTCGATTATCGCCGGATACCTGACATCGTCGTTCAGCAGATTCGGTCCCAAGTTCTTCGGCATTCCTCTGCCGCACTGGGGGTGGGACGACGTCGTCCTGCGGGAGAAGTTCGCGGCGGCGCATCGTGTACTGGCGCTGGTGTTCGCAGTGCTCATCGCAGTTCACGTTGCGGCGGCCCTGAAGCACCTGCTGGTCGACCGGGACGGTGTGTTCCAGCGCATGCTGTCGCGTCGCAGCGCAGCGCCGCCGCGCCGCTCATGAGCTCGGCCGGGCTGCGGTCGTGACGCTGCGCAGGCTGCGCGTGAACGGGGTCGAGCGTGAGGTGACGGCGGCACCGGATACACCGCTGGTGTACATCCTGCGCAACGACCTCGGCCTCAAGGGCACTCGGTTCGGCTGCGGCGAAGGACAGTGCGGGGCATGCACGGTGATTCTCGACGGTCGCGCCGTCCCATCGTGCGACCTGCCGCTGTGGTCGGCCGAGGGGCACGAGATCACGACCGTCGAGGGCATCGGCAGGGGAGGCACGCTGCACCCGGTGCAGCAGGCGTTCATCGACGTCCAGGCTGCGCAGTGCGGCTACTGCTGCGATGGCATCGTGATGGCGGCGGTCGCGCTGCTCGATCGCGTGCCCGATCCGAGCGATGAAGCGATCGTGGCAGCGCTCGAGCGCCACCTCTGCCGCTGTGGAGCGCACGCGCGGATCCTTCGCGCAATCCGGGTCGCAGCGGCCGCGATGGCGAAATCCACGGCGCCATGAGCCACCCGGCCCTTCCGCGCAGCCTCGCCGCGACGCCGCAGCTCGACCGCTGGGTCCGCTTCGACGACGATCTTGCGGTGACGGTGTGGAGCGGCAAGGTCGAGATCGGACAGGGAATCGCAACAGCCATCGCGCAAATCGCAGCGGAGGAGCTCGATGTCGACATCCGGCGCGTCAGCGTAGTCGCAGGCGACACCAGCCAATGCCCCGACGAGGGCTACACGTCGGGAAGCCAGTCGATCGAGAGCGGCGGCATGGCGGTGCGCCAGGCCTGTGCGGAAGTGCGCGCACTCTTTGTCGCGGAGGCCGCGCGGAGATTCGAGGTGTCGGCGGCGGAGCTCCGCGTGCGCGACGGGTCGATCTGTGTTACGGGCACGGATTTGTCGACAAGCTACTGGGAGCTCGCAGCGCAGGTCGATCTCGCGCGCGATGCCTCGGGGGTCGCGCAGCCGAAGGCTGCCGCGCTGCACACGATTGCCGGCCGCAGCGTGCAGCGGCGCGATCTGCCGGCCAAGCTGACCGGCGGTGCGTACGTCCACGACCTGACCGCTTCCGGGATGGTCCATGGCCGCGTGCTGCGGCGGCCTTCGGGCGGCGCCAGGCTGGAAGCTCTGGACGCCGGGACGATCCGGGCAATGCCGGGGGTGGTCGCCGTCGTCGTGAACGGCAGCTTCGTCGGCATCTGCGCCGAGCGCGAAGAGCAGGCGGTCGGCGCGCTTAAAGCCGCTCGTGCCGCAGCGTCGTGGCGCGAGTGCGCATCGCTGCCGCAATCGACCGAAGTGCGCGATTTCCTCCCGGCGATGCGTGCCGAGCGGACCCTCGTGGGCAGCAGAGGCGATCTGCCAATCGCGGGGGTGGCGAGACGCGTGGCGGCAAGCTACTCGAAGCCTTACCTCGCGCACGCATCGATCGGGCCATCCTGCGCGCTGGCGCGCATGCAGGACGGGCACCTGACTGTCTGGTCGCACACCCAGGGGCCGCATCACCTGCGCAACCAGATCGCGCGCGCCCTGGCGGTGAGCCCTGCGCACGTCGACGTCGTTCATGCGGACGGAGCGGGCTGCTATGGTCACAACGGCGCAGACGACGTCGCGCTCGACGCGGCGCTCCTGGCGCGGGCCTGCGGCCGCCCGGTGCTGATGCAGTGGACGCGCGAAGACGAGCTCGCGTCGTCGCCCTACGGCTCAGCGATGCGTGTCGACGTTTCGGCATCGCTGGATGGCGACGGCGAGGTGATCGGATGGGCGCAGGAGATCTGGAGTCATCCGCACAGCAGCCGACCGGGGTCGGGGGAGGGGGTCGACCTGCTCGCCGCCTGGGATATCGACCCGCCGTTGACGCCGTCGAGGCCCCGGGACGTGCCGTTGCCCAGCGGCGGCGCGACGAGGAACGCGGTTCCGGCCTATGATTTTCCGGGACAGGAGATTGCGTGCAACCTGGTCCGCGAATCGCCGCTGCGGGTGTCGGCACTGCGCTCGCTCGGCGCATACGCGAACGTGTTCGCGATCGAGTCGTTCATCGACGAGCTGGCGGCGGCGCTGAACCAGGATCCGGTCGCGTTCAGGCTCAAGCATCTGAGGGAGCCTCGGGCACGCGCCGTGATCGAGTCCGTTGCGAAGGTTGCGGCGTGGACGCCGGGCCGGCAAGGCGACGGCACCCGTGGACGCGGGATTGGCTTCGCCCGCTACAAGGGCATCAGCGCCTGGTGCGCGGTGATCGCCGAGGTCGTCGTCGGCGCGAGGCTCGAGGTGAAGCGCGTAGTCGCCGCCGTCGACGCCGGCGAGGCGATCAACCCTGGTGCGCTGGTCAATCAGGTCGAGGGCGGAATCATCCAGGCGATCAGCTGGACGCTGAAGGAACAGGTGCTGTGGGACTCGACGCGCGTCTTGGCGCGCTCCTGGGACAGCTATCCGATCCTGCGCTTCGACGAGGTGCCCGATATAGCGGTGACGATCGTCAGCCGGCCGGATGCGCCGCCGCTTGGGGTCGGCGAGTGCGCCGCAGGCCCGACCGCTGCCGCGCTCGCGAACGCGCTGTGCGACGCCATGGGGGTGCGCGTTCGGGACCTGCCGCTGACGCCGGAGCGCATCGCGCGCGCGATGGAGTAGGCGATCACGCCGTGCCCGGCACCAGGATCAGGTTGAATCGCGACGAATCGACGCGCACCCGCTGCTGCAATCGCTCGTGAAGCACGACGAAGACCCGGTCGCCGTGGCGGGCGAGGCGCGCCAGCAGGCGCTCGACGTCAAGCACCTCCTGCGCCGGAAGCGAATCGATGTTGAGCCTCAAGGTCGCCCCCTGGAGGCTCAGTAGCCGGTCGAGATGCCTGCCGAGGCGCAGGAAGAACCGCCTGCCCGTGATGGCCTCCAGCGACAGCGACAAATCGATCCGCGCCGCTCGCGCCGCCAGCGACACGCGGCCGAGACGAATCTGGGCGGCAACGAGCTTACGTACCGCGGCGAGCCTGCGGTCGAGCAGCGCATGCGGGCGCTCCTGCACGTGCTCGAAATGGCGCTGCACGTAGTCGCGCATTGCGAGCCCCGCGATCCAGTCGACGATCACCAGCGGCAGCTTGCGCGGCGCTCGCCAGGGGATCGACCGCAGGAATTGGTGGATGCGCCGCGGACCACCGGGGGCAATGCCTTTCGCGAGCAGCCTCAGCACGATCGCGATGCGCTGCAGTGCCGGATACTCGCCGTCGTAGACGGGCTGCCCGAGGTGCCGCAGCTTGTTGCGGATGCGATCGGCGATGGCACGGTCCTCGAGCAGCCGCCGATAGAGCCGCTTGTAGGCGTCGATCAACTGGTCGTAGGTGATCCGCTTGGGGACGATGTTGGTCGCGAGCTTCGTGTTGTCGGCGAGACCGGGATTCCCGCGCAGCCGTCCCTCGCGCTCGAGCCGTTCGTAGAGAGGCGTCCGCGGCAGCGCGGTGAGCAGTCCCACCATCGCCGCCTGAATGCCCGAATCCATGATGAACCGGTACTGGGCCTCGAAGCTCTCGAGCGTGTCGTTGTCGAAACCGACGATGAAGCCTCCGAGGACGTCGACTCCGTAGCCGTAGATCGTCCGTATCGATTGCAGCACATCCTGCTGCGTGTTCTGGGTCTTGCGCGTGTCCTTCAGCGTCTGCGGGTCGGAGGACTCGATGCCGATGAACACCCAGCCGAAATTCGCGTCCCGCATCAACTGCATGAGCTCGACGTCCTGCGCAAGGTTGATCGACGCCTCGGTGCCGAAGCGAAAGCGATAGCGGTGGTGTGCCTGGTAATCGATCAGGCTGCGCAGCAGTTCTTTGGCGATCGCCCGATTGCCGATCAGGTTGTCGTCGACGAAGAAGACGTTGCGCACACCCAGCGCGCGCAATGCGTCGAGTTCCCGCTCGATCTGCGCCAGCGACTTGGTGCGCGGCTTGCGTCCGAACATCACGATGATGTCGCAGAACTCGCAGCGGTAGGGGCAGCCGCGGGAAAACTGCATGGTCGCGGTCGAGTAGCAGTCGAGCTTAAGCAGATCGAAGCGCGGGGTCGGCGAGTCGGTGAGTGCGACGACCCCGGTCTCCCGGTACATCGGACCGGCGCGGCCGGTCTCGAAGTCGGCACAGAAGCGCGGCCACGTGTACTCGGCTTCGCCGGCGACGACGGTGTCGGCGAGGTCCGCGTAGCGCTCTGGGCAAAGCGAGGCGAAGCTGCCGCCGGCGGCGACGTGGTAATGCCGCTCGCGGTAGTAGCGCAGCAGCTCGCCCTGGCGCGCGAACTGCACGCCCATGCCGCATACGCCGATCAGGTCGACGTCGGGTGCCAGTGGTATCGATTCTATGTTCTCGTCGATGATCTGCACATTCCACGTCGAGGGACACAGGGCGGCGAGCGTGGCGAGCCCCAGCGGTGGATTGATCGCGCGCTTGGACGGCAGGATGCCGTCGACGGCCCACTTGAAGCTCCAGAAACTCTCGGGATACTTCGGATTGATCAGCAACAGTCGCATGCGGAACCGCCCCGGATTGACGTCCGCACGCGAGGACGCGGGGCGGACCGAAACCGCAACGCTAAGCCGGGCGTTTCCGCGCTGCCTTGATGCGCGTCAACGACGGGGCGACGCGCAGCCTGCCGCGCTGGCGCCGTGTCCTGGGGTCAGAGCAGGGCGAAGAACCCGGCCGGCGATTTCGTGATCGCGACGGAGACGATCCACGCGAAGGTCGCCAGCGCGCCGACGAATGCCGCCGCGCGAACGCCGGACGTCCTGCCGTAGCGGAGCGCGATGCTGCCCAGGACGATGTAGGCGACGAGGCCGGCCAGCTTGGCGCCGAGCCAGGCATGCGAACCCGATGCACCGAGCAGCGCGGCCAGCGCAAGGCCCGATGCGAGCAGCACCGTGTCGACCACATGTGGCACGATGCGCACCCAGCGCCGGCGCAGCATTGAGGGGGCGAGCCACAGCCATGCGCCGCGGATGCCGAAGAGCGCGAAGCTGGCCGCGACGCTCGTCATGTGGACGCCTTTGATCGATGCGTAGACGCTCTGCATCCTTGAATTATCGCAGACGCGCTCGTCAGGCCGGCCGGCCCGGCTCGGGCGCGTAGTCGGCCAGCACGCGGCGAGCGTGGTCTTGCAGGCTGCGAAACGAGCGTTCCCACTCCCCGGGGCGCGGCCTCGTATGGGCGAGCTGTCGCACCACGGCCCCGAGCGCCGCAGCACTCCGCCTGGCGCCTTCCGCATCCGCGAGCGCCGCGGCATGCTCGTGCGCGTAAACGAGCTCCACGCGACGGTCCTGGCAGACGCCGATGCACGGCTGCGGCGCCTCGACCCTCCCGCAGCCGATGCATTGCCATGCTTTCACCGTATCGAACATGAGCCCACCCAGAGGTCCACGACCGCGGCCATTCTAGGGCCGATCGCAGCGTCGTTGGCCGCGCGCAGGACCGATCCTTGATCATCCTTGATCCGCGTCAAGGGCGGCCGGGCCGCCGCGGTGGAATCAGCGCTCCCAGAGCGCCATGGTCGCGACGTATCCGGCCGGCACGGCAGCGGAGCGTAGCGTCCAACGCGACGGCTCGTAGGGAACTGGCCCGCTGCACAGCCGCGGCCCTTCATCCAGCGCGACGTCGAGGGACCCGAACGGCGCCGACAGCGCATCGCCGGTCGCCTTGCTCATCGCTTCCTTGCACGTCCACAGCCTAAGCACGCGCCTGCGCGCGGAATCGGCATCGACATCGGCGAGGCTGCGGCGCTCGGCATCGGTGAGGAACTTGCGCGCAATCCCGGCGACGTTGATCGCCCGGTCGAGCCGTTCGACGTCGACGCCGATGCGGGCGCCTCGGGTCGCCCCGATCAATGCCACGCCCGCCGTGTGCGATACGTTGAAATCGAGCGTTGAATCGCATTCGAGGCAGGGACGACCACGCTCACCGCGTACGATCGGGACGTCCCGCGCCGCCATCGACAACAGGGTGCCGAGGACCGCGCGTAGGGATGCGCGACCGACGACGTAGCGGTCGCGCAGTGCCCGCATTCCGAACCGGTCGGCGCGTGCGACCTCGGCCGCCGAGAGCCAGCTCTCGAGAACCTGCATCCGCTCGGGTGGCGCCGCGAGAGCACACCACCACAGACTCACTGCGTCGTCGGGTGAGGCCAGGGCCACCGGTGTCGCGGCGTCACGAAGGTCTGCGTTGCCGGTCACGAGGTTCTCGTCTAAGCTCGACCAGGAATGTCGCCGACAGCTTCGCACCCGCCGCAACGCGGGCGCAGTCGCATCGGCGCCACGCGAACTGCATGCGCTACATACTGAAGTCTCTCACGCGCCTTCCGCTTCCACTGCTCTATATGCTGGGCAGCTTCGCGTATTTCGTGGCTTTCCATGTGCTGCGCTGGCACCGCGACCTCGCCGCGCGCAATCTCGCCAACTCGTTTCCCGGAAAATCCGACCGGGAACGCGCACGGATCCTGCGTCAGTCCTACGTCAACCTCGGGCAGACGCTCGCCGAAACGTTCTGGGGATTCGGCGCCAGCGCCGAGGAATTGGCCCGGCGCGTCGAGATCGAGAATCCGCAACTGATCGAGCGTTACGTCGTCCAGGGGAGCCCGGTGCTGGTCCTGGCGGCGCATGTCTGCAACTGGGAATGGCTGCTGCCAGCGACAGGCGCACAGTTCTCGATCCCGATCGACGCAGTCTACAAGCCACTGCGGGTCGCAAGCCTCGACGAGTTCATCCGGACCGCGCGCAGCCGGTTCGGCGGCAAGCCGATTCCGATTCAATCGTTCCTCTTCGAATTGATGCGACGCGCGGGCGAGGCGCGCGCCTATGCGATGGTTGCGGACCAGACGCCGCCACGCAACATGGACAAGTTCTGGACGCGATTTCTCAATCAGGACACGGCTTTTTTCGTCGGCGCCGACAAGATCGCAAGGTTTCTGGAGGCTCCGGTGCTCTACGTGGCGATGCGCCGGGTGAGCAAGGGTCACTACGTCGTGCGACTGCACGTGCTCGCGGAGCCCCCGTACGAGCACGGCGGGAGCCTCCAGGTCGTCGAGCGGTATGCGCGCCAGCTCGAGACGGAGATCCAGGCGAGTCCTGCCGACTGGCTCTGGGTTCACAACAAATGGAAATACCCGAAGCCGGTCGATTATCCGGCGCATTCCGCTCGGAAAGCCCCTGTGCGTGACCAAGCGGGAACCGCGGGAACGCACGGCACGTGATTCCTGGTCCGAATATCTGGGGCCGGCGTCGCTGCTCGATGCCGCGGCGCCGAGATCGGGTACTTCACCGCATGCTTGGTGAGCATGAATGCACCAGCGCGGGGTTTGTCTGTCCAGGACAAAGGAGAGGTAGAAGACGTCCAACGCAAAATGCCACACGCATGGATCCAACTCAGAAAACTCGAACATACATATAGATGGGTAGAACACTTCACCAGCTTTTCTATGAATCGATTGGAATGCGTTCGCTCTCCACGTCCGGCATGCGCAGGCCCAAAAGAAACCCATTCAAATTCATAGCATTACCTCGAAAATGGCGGTGCGACCTCCATTGCGTAGCGTGGTGCCACCAACTATACTGGGCCGGTACCTGACGAATGGAATCTGCTGCGGGTCGCGGGCAACTCTTGAGTGTCCGTCGCACGAACTCGGCGAAGTCCATCAAAATGGGGGAGGGGGAATGCGTGTCAATTCCGTATATCGACACATCATCGGGCTCGGCGCAGTTGCGCTGATCCTCGCTGTGGGCACTGCGCGTGCGCAAAGTTTCATTTATGGCGATTCCGCAGGGAATGGGCTGTACAAGATAGACACGAGCACGGGGGCCGTCGTCGCGGAGTGTTCCCAGAGCAAGGGTAACGGGCGCGGTATGGTGGTGGTCGGCAGCGTCGTCTACTACACCGTTACCAACAGCGGCAACGTCTACAAGACCAACTTCACGACCTGCTCGGACGACGGTATCGCTTTCGCGGTGCCGGGGGCGACTTCGCTGTCGACGATCGCCTACGATGGCACCAACTTCTGGATTGGGGATTACGCCGGTTCGAACCACGCGTTTTACGTTTCGCCGACGGGAACGCTGTTGAACACCATTTCGTTGGCGAACTGCGCGGGGTCCTGCGACGGCCTGGAATTCTTCAGCGGCAAGCTCATTTCGAACCGCGGCGATGCGGCGACCGGTGGGTATGACGTTTACTCGACGACCGGCACGCTGCTGACGGCTGATTTCATCGCGCCTACGAGCTATGCCGGTACGGGCATCGCGTTCGACGGCACGAACTTCTACGTGTCGGATATCTTCAATCAGAAATTGCAGGTTTATAGCGGTACGACCGGCGCGTTTATCAAGACGATCACCATTACCGGCATGACGCTCTCGAATGAGATCGAAGACCTCTCGGCGGATTACTCCGTAACCCTCGGGCCACCGACGGCAGCGGCCACCGTGCCGACCATGACCGAATGGGGCGTGCTTCTCATGTCCATGTTGGTGGCGGTGAGCGGAATTTTCGCCCTGCGACGACGCAGGCACTGAGGCGCCGTGCCACGCATGACTAACGCCGCTGCATGCGGCGTTTTTTTTCCGCGCGAGGTGACGTTCGTGCGAGTGTCATCCGGATTCGCGCTTTGCGGGGCCCTTGGCTTGAGGCCGGGTATCGGCTTCCCGCTGCAATCGACCCTGATGCGCAGGAGAGGTCCCGCTGTCGGAGACACACTGACAGCCGAATCATCCTCGCCGACAAGAACGGCCGCGTCCACCAGGGGTCGAAACAACTGATTTCATCGCTCGGCGGATCGACGGCGATATCGGCCGGGAAGCGCCGGGCGACCTGCCGGCGGTCACGACGACAGACTGCAGCCGACCATCGCCGGACCGGCGTTTCCACTGTGCCGTTCGCGGGCTGCGCGAATGTGTCGGCGAATGGCGAAACGGAAGGAGCTTCACAATGAAAAGTCCAATCGCGTCTGCACTCGCGCTGATGGGCACGATGTCCACGCTCGCATTTCTTTCCGCGGTTCCGCTGGCGCACGCGTCGACGCCGTCCTGGGACCAGATCTGGACGCCAAGCAGTGTGACGGCATGCAAGCGTCTGCCGCTCAGCGAGTGGGGAATCTGCAAGGTCGAAGTCGTTGCTCGGGAACGTGGATCGCTCGCGAGCACGCAGAGCCGATATCCGGCAAGCTACACTGATGCGGTTGCCGCGTGCGCGAAACTGCCGCACAGCGAGCAGGGAATCTGCGACGCGGGTGCGCAAATGCACGCCCGGCTTCAAACCGGCGCTTCGGCGACCGCTCGAGGACTTCATCCGATGGCCATGGTCCCGCTCGCGAGCGGCGTTGTGCCGGCGGGCGACGAGGTCGACTCGAGCTTCCGGGCGGCGCTCGACGCATGCCATGTGCTGCCGCATAGCGAGCACTCGAGTTGTGAGTCGGAAGCGACGCTGCCGGCGCACGCCATCGGGTAGCCCGTC